>JAFDKD010000385.1 GCA_019307165.1 Deltaproteobacteria bacterium
GATTCCTCCTTTTTCTGGCGACCCCTTTGACCATTTCGTATGTGATAACATGTCCGGACGATGCGGTGGAGGCCAAAACGATGTCCACCTTCGCCAGCTGGGCCTCTATCTCGTCGAAACCGACGGGATGCCCGCCGAATGCCCCCGCCAGTTCAAAGGCCCGCTCAAAGGTCCGGTTCACCACGGCAATGTCGTCAACCCCCTGCCGTATCAAATGCTTTGCGGCAAGCTCCGCCATTTCCCCGGCCCCGATCAGGAGCGCTTTTTTGCCTTGAAGCTCATGGAAAATCTTTTTTGCCAGTTCTACGGCCGCATAGCTGATGGAGACGGCCGCTTCACTGATGCCCGTGTCGGTCCTGACCCGTTTGGCCACATGAAACGCCCGATGCATCAATCGGTTCAAGACAACGCCCGACATGCGTTCCCGTGTCGCCTCCGCGTAGGCGTCTTTGATCTGGCCCAGGATCTGAGGCTCGCCAACCACCATGGAATCCAGGCTGGCGGCCACCCTGAAGATATGCCGGACGGCATCCATTTCTTCATGCGTATAAATACCGGCCTGAAAGGCAGCCTCGGGGACATCGCCGAGATCCGCCATGATGGCCGTGATCGCGTTCCTGGCCCGCTGCAGATCGTCCGTGATGCACAGGGTTTCGACGCGATTGCAAGTGGAAATAAAAAGCGCTTCTTCGACAAACGGCAGTTCTCTCATGGCCGTCAGGGCCTTGTGCATGTTATTTGGGTCGGTAGCGAGGCACTCCCGCAGCTCAACGGGCGCCGTTTCATGGTTCATGCCTATATTAAGGATTTTTATCATAGGGGTTCCCTGGTGGCCAGGCTGGAAAAGCTGTGATATCCACCCATCCAAAGACTTGCCCCCAGAAAGGTAAAGATCAGGATGCCGAAGCACAGAATGGACATGAGCGCCGCCCGCCGTCCCTGCCAGCCGACGGCGACGCGCTCGTGGAGCAGGGCGGCATAAAACAGCCAGGTTATCAGGGACCACACCTCCTTTGGATCCCACTGCCAGTAACTTCCCAGCGCGTACTGGGCGTACACGGAGCCGGTGATCATGCCCAGGGTCAGGAAAGGAAACCCGTATACGATGGCGCGATAGTTGATTGAGTCAAGCGTGGCCAGAGATGGCAGCCTTGTGAAAAAGGATCCCAGTTTCTTTCGTTCGATATGATGTTCCTGGATCAGGTACATGACGGCTGCCAGAAACGCAATCGTAAAAAGGGCATTGCCCATGAATATGGTGCCGATATGTACTGTAAGCCACAGGCTCTTGAACACAGGTCTGACGGGCCCTTCCATCCAGGGCATGGTGGTGGAAATCATCATCAAAAAAGCGGCAAACGGGGCCACGAAAGAACCCAGGACCATGAGCTTGAATCTCAGTTGCAAGACCAGGTAGGCAAGGATGATGCTCCAGGAAAAAAAGGAAAGCGCAGACTTGAGCCCCAGGACGGGCGCCGAGCCGGTGGCATAATACCGAAAGGCCAAAAACAGGGTGTGGCATACGAAACCCGCCACGAGGATCCAAGTGGATGTCCGGTACACCCACTTCTGCTGCTTGACAATGTATACGACGAACCCGCCTGATGCCACAAGGATCAGGAACAGCGCCATGTCAAACCAGATATAGCCCATGAATACCCTCTAGTTTCCATCCAGAAATTGCACAACTTATTGAAATAAAAGATTTTTAATGGCATCTTTTTTTATGCCGGCCACATGGAATAATGGAATGATGGAACAATGGTCAAGAACGCATAACTTCTGTGTTTTTCAATGAGAATGAGGTGGAATAGAAACCCAATATTCCATCATTCCATCATTCCATCATTCCAATTGTTAGCAAAGCGAACTAAGTTCTTTAGAAGCGCATTTACATTCGGAGAAGGGGGAAGAATTGCACGGAGGCATGCGGACACCCCCTTCCAGTCCCCTCTCTCCACGGCATCGAGTATCCGCGAATGGACAATCTCCTTGAAAATCATGCTGTTTTCTTTCTGTGTATATCCAAGGGAAAGCACCACTTTCCGCACCCGGCCCATGATCTGCAAAAACACCCGGTATTCATCGCCATACTGCGCTTCCAGTTCCTTGCGGATCATTTTCGCCGTAGCAGGACTTTTTCCCGACGTGGAAATGGCGAGGATGAGGTCGCCTCTTTTCACCACCGATGGGACGATGAAATCGCAGTCCGCGGGTTGATCGACCGCATTGACCAGGACCCCCACTTCACGGGCCATACGGCTGATGCTGCTGTTCAGAACGGTATCGTCCGTGGCGGCGATGGCCAAAAACACCCCATCCAGATGCGATTTATCAAATTCTCCTTCAACATAATCAACCGCTTCGCTTTTAACTAATTGTTTAACCTTTTGATTCAACTCTCTGCTGACAAGTCGAATTGAGGCTCCACATTCCATCAAAGAGCCGATTTTTCGTTCTGCGACCTCGCCTCCGCCCACCACCAATGCGGTTTTCCCTTCAAGATCCACGAAAACAGGATAAAAGCTCAATTGATATTACTCCTCGGCTCGCCTTAGACGGACTTTTTTTATACGTCCGTATGCAACACGTGACCTGTCATTCCCGCATGAATTTGGCGGGAATCCAGATTCCCTTTTGGCTGGATCCCCGCCTGCGCGGGGAAGAAAAAAAAAAACACTTGCAGTGTCCAATTCAGAAATGAGGGATTTTTTCGATGAGCAAGGCCGCATCCGCCTTCGCCCTGCGGGCTTCGGCGCGACACGTCCGCCGTCGTCCGCCTGAGGCGGACTATGGCGGGACAAGCAAGGGTCAGGGGAAAATCCTACTTTTCTTCAAGCCGGACAAATCTGTTGTCCTTGCGCCATGCGCCATGCACCCTGCGCCTTCTGTTTGCCTCGCAGGTGGAAACCCACGGAGAACGAAGTTCATCGGAAAAAGAGCCATTTCCGGATGGACATTAGATGTAGCGGTCCACCATATCCGTAATAAATTTCTCCACCCCATCGACACCCTCTTTTGCCGTAATGTCCTGGAGAAGCCGTTTGATCTTTTCGTAAGTGGCCGGGTCGCGCTTTACGTCATCGGGCGACCGATAGGCGCCGCCCCGTCGACCGACCCGGTATATCAGTCGTTCCTCGTCCGGCAGCTCCCGGTATTTCCCAATGGCCTCCAGCATCTTTTCCTTATCATCAGGGAACCGGCCGCCCACGTCTTCCATAAGATTCATGATGTGATCGCTCGTGAGGGTGCTGGTAATCCCTTCGAGCGTTTCGATAAAAAGCGTCATCTCTTCCGCCAGCATATCATCCGTCTGCGGGGTGAAAACGCCCTCGCGCACTTTTTCGTAAAGGGGCACCCGGCTGGGCACCCTCAGGCTTCGCAGGCGGATGAAATGGGGGTTGATTCGGTTGAGCACCTTGGCGGTTTCCACGGCGTGTTCACGCCACATTTCCTGTCCGCCGAGGCCGGGCATCACATATTCGGAAAGCTCTATCCCGGCATCGATCACTTTCCTGCCCGCTTCAACATGCTTTTCACCCGTAACCCCCTTTTTCACCAGCTTCAACAGGGGATCATACCCGCTTTCGAGACCGATGTGCACCCTGTCCAGGCCTGCCTTGCGAATCCGGGTCAGTGCTTCCACCGATTTTCGCACAATGGTCCGCGACCGCGCATAGGTCGTGACCCGTTTGATTTCCGGGAATGTCTCCCTCAAAAACGCGAGCACCTCCACCAGATCGCGGGTCCCCATGACCAGACTGTCCGCATCCTGAAGAAAGCAGGCCCCTGTTCCATAATAGAGCCAGACCGCCACACTGCGAAAACTGTCGCTGTAACCGGGATCGCCCAAAACGGCACTTACCGCGCCGTGGTTGATTTCACCGGCGCCTCCGAGTTTCCATGACAACGCCTTGATCTCGTCGGCCATTTCCCGGGCCGCCTGTATGTCTTTCTTGATCTCGTCCACACCCCTGAGGGAAAATTTTTGCCCTTTGTATACCGGGCAAAACAGGCACTGGTTCCACGGACAATTCCGTGTCAACCGCAACAACAGGCTTCTCGCCTCGTTGGGTGGGCGTATGGGACCTTGTTCGAAACTGAGGGCTTCTTTCTTCATGGTTGATTCCACTCGCTATTTCTTTCGGCTAAAGCAATATTTATGACAGAAAATGGAATTTTTTTCAATTTTCAATTTTCAATCTTCAATTCTCAATTTCTTTGCTGTCCCGTAAGTGACTAGTGTGATCTAAAGTGACTAGAGTGCCTAACGTTAGGGTTTTGCTGATGGAATAAAGTCACCGATTTCTTTTGCCA
>JAFDKD010000386.1 GCA_019307165.1 Deltaproteobacteria bacterium
CAAGCTGCCGGCCATATGCCTGGAGGCCCTGGATGAAGGCAATGCCGCGGGCATTCAGCCGGACATGGAAGGTATGCTTAAGGAATATTACGCCTATCGGGCCTGGGACTGGGAGACGGGCAAACCGGCCCGGGAAAAACTGGAGGAACTGGGGTTGGTGCATGTGGCTGAAAAGATATACCCATAGCAGCGCTTGACCTCAGGCCGATGTATTGGTGACATGAAAATTACGGCCGTATTTCAGGGGATTATGTCCGATTGGATCGGCATGGAGCAGGCCGATTTCGATTTGCGGGAAGGCGCGGTCCTCGCTGATCTGCTTGCCGAAATCTTCAATGCCTTTCGGGAAAAATCGCCCGAGCAGCTATGGAACCATGAGCATGGCGCATTTGCGCGGCCGGTTCGCGCCTTCACCGGCGAGTCGCCGATTAACGATACGGGCGCGCCTCTCACTGAGGGCCAGGAAGTGATATTTTGCCTCATGCTCGCCGGGGGATGAGGTCGCGGAGGGAAAGCAACAATTACCAATAATACAAATTTTTCAAAAAAAATATCCCTTCGGGTTGATTACTCTTATTAAAGCGCTTATATTTGGGCAAGTTTGAGCCCTCAATATATTGCGCCGGATTCGCAAAAAGCGAACGAGGTCCCACCAGAACCCTGTAGAGGCCAATTTTTTTGGCGGAAAAGCGGTGATTTTCACTTTGCCTTTTCATGAATTACAGTTCGAAACAAAACCCTACACCATGCAAAAGGAGGTATTGTTATGGCGAAAATTCACTTCAAGTATTTGGCAATGCTTGCCATGGGTCTCCTGCTGATCGGCTGCGCGGCCCAGAAACCGCAACCGGCGCCATTCCAGGCTGCCACATTCCCAGCTGACAAGTACCAGACGGAGGTGGACAACTTCCTGATCATTCTTGACGGGTCCACGTCCATGATGGATGAGTACAACGGAAGGTCCAAGCTGTGCATTGCCGCGGAGACGGCTTCCCAGATGAACCAGACCATCCCGGAATGGGGATTCACGAGCGGGCTCCGGACCTTCGGCCAGGGCGGATGTGTCGGAGGAGGCGCCACTTCTCTCCTCTACGGCCTGACCCAGTACAATACCGGCAAGATGGAAAATGCCCTGAACAAGCTCACGTGCACCGGAGGGAACACGCCGCTCGGAAAGGCCATTGACATGGCCGGTGCGGACCTGAAATCCATTGGCGGGTCAACCGCCGTGATTATCGTCAGCGATGGGATCGTTCTGGACAACTACCCGGTCGCAGCGGCCAAGAACCTGAAACAGCAGCCCGGCGGCAACCTTTGCATCTATACGATCCTGGTGGGAAACAATCCCGGGGGAAAAGCCGTACTGCAGCAGATGGCCGATGCGGGCGAATGCGGCTTCTCTGTTACGGCCGATGAAATTGCGGGTACGACGGCCATGGCCGGATTCGTGGAACTGGCCCTGCTGTCCAAGAAGACCGCTAAAGCGAAACCCAAGCCACCTCCGAAACCAACCCCCAAACCGCCGCCGCCTGTGGTCAAACCGACCCCCGGCGACCGTGACGGGGACGGCGTGCTTGATTCCGCTGACAGGTGTCCGGAAACGCCCAGGGGCGCTCGGGTGGATGACAGGGGTTGCTGGGTCATCGACACCGTCATGTTCGACTTTGACAAGTCCGATATCAAAAAACAGTTTACCTACGTATTGGACGAAGTGGCCTACGTGCTGGAAAACAACCCGTATGTGACCGTTGAGGTCCAGGGCAATACGGACAGCATCGGAAAGGAATCCTACAACCAGAAGCTTTCCGAAAGGCGTGCCGTGGCTGTCAAGAAGTATCTTGTGGCCAAGGGTATCGCCAGCCATCGCCTTAAAACCAAAGGATTTGGCGCTACCAGGCCCATAGACACCAACCTGACGAATGAGGGGCGGGCCAAAAACCGCCGCGTCGAGTTGGCGCCCGTGTGGTAACATGAAGAATGACAGGCCCCGTAACGGGAAAAGCGTTAAGGGGTAAGAACACAAGGAGGGACGGCAGCGTCGACGCGGCTGCCGTCCCTTCTGTCTTAGAGGTCGTCTCAAAAGGAATCCATCATGAGATTCGCGGATCGCATGTCACTGCTCGGCACGGAAACCGCCTTCGAAGTCCTGGCCAAAGCCCTGGCCCTGGAAGCTCAAGGCCGGGACATCGTCCATCTTGAAATCGGGGAGTCCGATTTCGACACGCCGACCCATATCGTCGAGGCCGGAAAACAGGCACTGGATCAGGGGTTTACCCACTATGGCCCTTCGGCCGGCCTGATGCCGGTCCGGCAGGCCATTGCGGACGACATGTCCCGCACACGGGGGCTTGCCGTCACCCCCGAGAATATCGTGGTGACCCCCGGGGCCAAGCCCATCATGTTCTTCACGATACTGGCCCTGGCCCAGAAAGGTGACGAGGTCATCTACCCCAACCCCGGATTCCCCATCTACGAATCGGTCATCCGCTTCGTCGGCGCCAAGCCGGTGCCGATCCCCCTTCGGGAAGAGTTGAATTTCAGTCTCGACGTCAATGAACTGAGAGACAGGGTGACGGACAGGACCCGGCTGATCATCATCAACTCCCCTCAGAATCCCACGGGCGGAATTCTGCCCCCCGCCGACCTGAAAGCGATCGCGGGCATTGCCGTGGAAAAACAAATACCGGTGCTGGCCGATGAAATCTATTCCCGCATTCAATACGATGGGAATTTTCACAGCATCTCCGCCTACGACGGCATGGAGGACCTGCTCATCATCCTTGATGGGTTTTCCAAGACCTATGCCATGACCGGATGGCGTATCGGTTACGGCGTCATGCCGCCGGACCTTGCGGGCCATGTGACACGCCTCATGACCAACAGCAATTCCTGCACCGCTTCGTTCACCCAACAGGCGGCCATAGCCGCCTTGACAGGCCCCCACGATGCCGTTTTCACCATGGTGGAAGCGCTCAAGAGAAGGCGGGACATGTTCGTGGAAGGACTGAACGCTATTCCGGAGATCAACTGCACGGTCCCCAAAGGGGCCTTCTATCTCTTCCCCAACATTACCGCATTTGGGAAATCCGCCAAGGAAATTGCCGACTTTCTTTTATACGAGGGCGGTGTTGCGGCGCTGGCGGGCACCGACTTCGGCGAGCATGGAGAGGGCTACCTCCGTTTTTCCTACGCCAACTCACGAAAAAACATCGCCAAGGCCCTGGAACGAATCGAAGCATGCGCCGCCAGGCTTCGAGGCGGGGGATAATGAAGAGTAGGGGCCGAGGATTCAAGGGGTCAAGGGGCCAAGGGATTAGAAAATATCGAATAACGAATATCGAACAAGGAATTTAGAAGGAACGAAGAGCATTAAGAATTCCGAGGAGTTCAACGACCACCGGCACCACTTGAACCCTCGACCCCTTGAATCCTGGAACCCTGAACCTGGAACCCCCACATTCCATGTATGCCATAGAAACCGCCGACCTCATTGATCTGCCCACCGTAAAGCGACTCAACGCATTTCTGAAAATTGATGTCGAGGGTTTTTACTGGGACACCGCCCCATATATCGAAACCGCTATTCGGGAGGGACGGTGTTTCGTAATACGGCCGGACAGGGCAATCAGGGGTTGCATGATTATTGAAAAACGCCCACCCGACAAGAACTTCGGCAAAGACCACCTTGCCATCGGCTCCCTGTCCGTTCATCCCGATTTCAGAAACGGAAACATGGGGGCCTTGCTCGTCGGCTTTGCAAAGGCGATGGCCCGAGAAGAGAAAAAGCGGCTTTATGTGGAGTCGTTTTACGAATTCCGTAAGACGGCCTTTTACAAGGCTCGGGGATTCACGGAAACGACGTCTAAGGCTTACAATGGCAAGCCTTATCACGTGCTGTATGTGGGTCCGGGTGAGAGTCCTTAGGTTGAAGGTGGAAGGTAGAAGGTTGAAGGCAAAAAGTTCAGGTGTCCCGTCTTCGCTGCTTCGCAGCTACGCCGTGGCAAGCAAGTGTCAGACAAAACAATGACACTGAAAACGGCATGTCAATATGTGGAACCAATCTGAGATGTCTTCTCTAGGAGCCTGTCGCTCTTGCGTAGGAGACACCCTGTAACCAGTTGATTTCATGGCATTTATTTTTGTGGTTCAAAATAGCCAACCCAATGATTTCAAGTACTTACAAGGAAAGTCCGACACACTGCTAGGCACCAGATTCTTGTTCATCGGTCCTCGTTCCTTGTTTATCACTACATGATCTCACACAGTTGAATTTCTTAATTTCTGTGCACTCTGCCTCTGTGTGAGACATATTGC
>JAFDKD010000387.1 GCA_019307165.1 Deltaproteobacteria bacterium
CATGGACGGCGAGGAGGTTGACCTCAATTCGCTTCCGGATAAGCCGAACGGAAGGTGGAGCCTGCAGGATTACGTCAAGTCAGCCAAAGTCATCATGGGCCAAAGCCTGTTTTCCGACTCGTGGCTCGAGGTGTAACCGGTTGTTCCGTTTCAACTGACGGGTTGTATTCATTTTCGAGAACCTCCCCACATAACGGCGAGCGTGATGCGGGGAGGTTTTCCTTATGGAGGAAGACGAGTCGATATGGCATGTGGACATGACGCGGGACCCACCCCGGGAGATATGGAGCGGGCCGAGCAGGATAAAATGATCGCCGACAATCTGGCCAGAATCGGACGGAAGATCCTGGTTATGAGCGGTAAAGGCGGTGTTGGTAAAAGTACGGTGGCCGCCTACCTGGCCCTTCTTTTGAGTCGGAAGGGGCACAGGGTCGGCCTTTTGGACGTGGACCTTCACGGCCCCAGCATAGCGCGGCTGTTGAACGCGAAAAGCGGGCTCGAAATGCCCGAGGAGGGCGTGGTGCGCCCCTACCGGTTCTCGGACAACCTGGGCATCGTATCCATGGAAATGGTGATGGGGGACCGGGACACGGCCGTCATCTGGCGAGGCCCGATGAAGATCAGCGCCATCAGGCAGTTTGTTTCGGATATCGACTGGGGCGAACTGGATTATCTGGTGGTGGATTCCCCGCCCGGGACAGGGGATGAACCGCTGACCGTGGCCCAGACCATCCCGGACGCAGAGGCCCTGATCGTCACGACACCCCAGGAAATCAGCCTGGCCGACGTGAGAAAGTCCATTAATTTCTGCCGTCAGGTGGATTTGAAAATACTGGGTCTTGTAGAGAACATGAGCGGGCTTGTCTGCACCCACTGCGGGGAGAAGATGCCCATATTCGGGTCCGGCGGGGCGCGCAAGCTGGCGGCAAACACCCATTTGCCCCTGCTGGGCGAGATTCCCGTGGAGCCGGAAATGGTTCGTTTCGGCGACGAGGGAAGGCTGGAAGAACTGGTGGGGCTGAAAGATCTTGAACTGAACCGGGTGTTCGAAGGCATTCTCGACGCCCTGTTGAACCCGTCGGATAAGTGATTAAGGTATGGAATGTCTTAACATTCATATTTTTGAGCGGCATGTCGGTGAATTTGAATCCGGATGCCGCATCATCCGGAAAAAATTCGGATAAGTACTAAGGAGGACGGCACAAATGGAAAAAGGCAGAATCGCAGTACCCACGACGGGGACCGGAGGCCTGGAAGGCGAACGGTCCGGACATTTCGGTCATTGTGACGTGTTCACCTTGGTGGATGTGGAACAGGGCGAGATCAAAAGCGTATCCACACTCCCCAACCAGGCGCATGTTCAGGGTGGGTGCATGGTTCCCGTCAACCTTCTGGCGGAGAACGATGTCAACGCCCTGATTGTGGGGGGCATCGGCATGCGGCCCCTGATGGGTTTCAAGCAGGTGGGCATCGATGTGTATTATGACGTTACGCGGCCGCAGATTCGGCCGGTGGTGGAGGACCTTATCGCCGGAAAGCTGCCTGTTATCGGGGACGATCAGGTCTGCGGCGGCGGCGGCGGTCAACAATAGCCCAATCCTAACTTATCAGCGTCCGTGGGACGGAGAATATCGAATATCGAACAAGGAATTTCGAATAATGAAGTTGTCCCCCGCATGACACGATTCTTTTACTTCGACATTCGATATTCGGTGTTCAGTATTCAATATTCATGGTTTATTTTGCTTCACGCCTACCCTGTCCCCGTTTTTTCGGCGCAGACCGAGTAACCGCACAAAAAGAGGGTAGTTTCCATGGAAAAGGTGGAACAACTGAATGAGGATGTCTACAAGATGCTTTCAGCGTCGGGTTACTCCGACAAGGCCATCCGGTATTTTCAGGAAAAAGAAAACATCGGGGCCCTGGAGAACGCCGACCAAATTACGGACCTGACCGGTCCCTGCGGCGATACCATGAAGGTTTTTCTGAACATAGAGGAAGACCGGATTGACGAGGCGAAAATTCAGGTCATGGGCTGCCCGGGAGCTGTTGCATCCGCCTGCGCGCTGATGGGTCTGGCCAAGGGAAAATCCCTGGACGAGGCGAGAGATCTCGACCTGGACGCCCTTTACAAAGAACTTGAAAAACTGCCGGACAAAAAAATCCACTGCGCCAGGCTGGCCATCAAGGCTCTGCAAAAGGCCATTTCCGAATTCCAAGAGCGGGAAAATTGACGTCGGCGCATCGCCGATGCATGAGGTGAGACATTATGAAGATAGCTGTAACATCAACGGGAACGGACCTGGATGCCGCAGTGGATCCCCGATTCGGGAGGGCGCCCTACATCGTGATTGTCGATTCGGACACCGACGCATTCGAGGCGCTGGACAATAGTGAAAATGTGAACGCCCTCAAGGGAGCGGGCATCCAGGCAGCCAAGATGGTGAGCGACAAAGGGGCCGAAGTTCTGCTCACCGGGTTCTGCGGTCCCAATGCCTTCAAGGCCCTGCAGGCGGCGAATATCGATGTGGCCAACGACGCAGGCGGCACCGTGAAGGAAGCGGTAAAGGCGTATCTTGACGGCGGACTGCCACTGGCCGAAGCGGCCAACGCGGAAGGGCACTGGTAATAAAGAGAATATCGAATATCGAACACTGAATATCGAATGTCGAAGTAAAAGAACGGCCCCGGGAGGGGGTCTATTTCCTTACTAAGGGGGGATTATGCCCATCTATGAATTTGAGTGCGAGGATTGCGGTCGGAAAACGGAGATCCTGATGGCCGGGACCGAAGAGGATCTGGTGGCATGCGGCGGCTGCGGCGGCCGCAACCTGAAAAGGCTCTTGTCCGTCCCTGCCGCGGTCAGTCCCACGGGGCGGTTTCCGGAAACCGCGGCCGACAGGTGCTGCGGGTCGGAAGGACCGCCGACAACATGCGCGGGTCCCGGCAGCTGCTGCGGGCGTAATTAGCGGCCCTGATCCACCATCAAGGCCCTATCTCCCCGCTGAGAAGAAGCGGGGGCATTTCATATGTAACTTCGCAAGGTTCAGAGGTTCAAGGTTCAAAGGTTCAGGGTTTCGTGTGAGCGTTGCGTGGAGGTTGATTTTTTCTCGCAAAGCTCGCCAAGATAAGGGCAATAGACATTGAAGATTGAGCCCCTTTTCTCCGTCATCCAGCGCCAGAAAACGGCAGTTGTCGATTTCAATCAATTGCGGGTGCAAATCGCCGTAGGGCGGGATTTTACATCCCGCCTATCAGGCCGGCAGGGACCAATCGATCTGCGGCGGCATATAAAATGCCGCCCTACAACCCAACAATGACCAGCACCGCTGCGCTGAGCACGAGTACGTCAAAAAACGGCGGGAGACCCGGCAATCATATCAAATCAAAATACAAATCCTTCCATAATTCACCGCCTGGCGGCATAATAGCGCTCGAGTCGCCCCAGGGAGCCCAGGTATTCCTGCTGCAAGCGAAGATCCGGATACCTGAGTATTTCCTGTTTCAACGGCGCCAGGGTCGGAACGGGATCGATCCCATAGTAGTTCCTGCCGGCCCTGTCGGCCCAGTTGACGATGAGCAGCGAGTAGTAGCTTATCAGCATTCTGAGGGTGGGCGAACGCCGGTAAAGATAGGCCCTCCCGCCCGTGGTGTTGAGGAAAAAACCCGCATAGTGGTACAGGACGCCCGCGGACGGCCGCAACCCCTCAGGGTCGGGGCAGCGGTCCCCCAAGGTCAGCCACCGATAAAAAAGTTCCAGATTAGCGTCCATGGTATCGAATTCACCGACGATCACCGCCTTGATCAAACGCAGGTCGTCCGGATTCAGGACCCGGAATAAGTGATACAGATTCCGGATGATGATCTTGGGATCCGACCCCTCTCCGGCCGGCATGGGCGGGACCTCTTCAAGTCGCTTGAGGATTCCCTTGAATCTGGTATAAGCGTCCGTATTTGATTTTCCCGACGCGCCGTAGCCCTTTTTATCCAGATAGGCAAAAAAATCGATCACGGTGTTTTCCACTTGGGCGCAATAGACCTCATCGGCGGCACCCGGAGACAGAAAGCTGAGTGTTATCCCGGAAGGGGGCGGCCCGGTGGAAGACCCGCCGGCGTCAGGTCCGGATGAAGCCACGCCTGTTGGGGAAAGGGCCCTCGCGGATGACGGATTCTGCGAAGACGACGGCGGGGGCGTGCCACCCGGTTGGGCGCCGTCGCCGGAAAAGGTCTCCCTGTCGTAGTTTTCGGGATTCTGCGCGCCGAGGGAGTCGCCTCCTCCCGGCCCACCGTCGCCGGATGCCCCGTTCCC
>JAFDKD010000388.1 GCA_019307165.1 Deltaproteobacteria bacterium
AATCGGCCTTGGTGGTCGCCCCTCAGCCCCTGACATCGGAGACCTTGCCGTTGATGAAAGTTTCAAGAAAGGGCTTGACAAGGGCGTCATGGTTGGTGCAAATTTGGGCGGACGCAAAATTTCTTTCCCAACTTTACCCTCATCATTTCCCGAACCAAAATCTTTAGGAGATGCGAATGACCGACAAACCGAACATCAAAATCCTCCTTGTAGACGATGAAGAGACGCTGCTCGAATATCTCTCCAAACGCCTGTTGAAGGAAGGCTTGACCGTCAAGGCCACCTTTTCCGGTGAGGAAGCGGTGAAGGTTGCCGGCGGCGAGAATTTTGACGTGGCGGTGGTGGATCTCAAGATGCCGGGCATCGACGGTGTGGAGACCCAGAAGAGGCTCAAGGAAGTACAACCTTTCCTTCAATGTATCGTCCTTACGGGTCACGGCTCAGTAGAATCCGCTCTGGAAAGCGGACAACAAAACGCCTTCCAGTATCTCCTCAAGCCCATAGACTATGACACACTGGTTATCGCCATAAAGGACGCGCACCAAAAAAAGATGGACATGGAAAACGCCAAGTTCCGGGATGAGGTAGAAAAAATCTACGTATCCGGACTGGGTGCTCGAGGAATTAAAAAGGCCATAAATAAGCTTCGCAATCTTTACGGAATGGATTGACAATGACATGAGGTCCCATTCTCCCGCCCCGCCCGAGCCTGATGCGCCCGACCGGTTTCCGGCGAGGCAGGTGAAAGGGTATCCACAGGGCTTTCCGACCCTGAGGCCGATAACCCTTAGACAAAGGCCCGCTCAAAAATGGAACTTGAACCGGCTTTTGCCCAAATTTTTCTGCAAGGGATGATGAAAAACAGCCCGGGGATGGTCTTTGCCGCCGACGCCGGCGGGAGGCTTGCGGCCTTCAGTGGGAGCGGGGAGGCGGTGTTGGGCTACGGTCGGGGGGAACTGTCCGGTAAGAAGGCAACGGACATCGCGGAAGACCCCGGAGGATTCAGCCGTCTCCTGGAGGATTGCCGCTCGCAGGGTAAGGTTGTCGGCAGGGAAATCGTACTCCGTCACAAGGACGGCGGGTCCATCCCGGCTGAACTGACGCTCTTTGAGCTTCGGGGACCCGGGGGCGAGGCTTTCGGGATCGGAGGGGTCTTCCTCGAAAAGGAAAATCAGGAAGCATTACAAGAGAAGCTGATTCGCATTGACCGAATGGCGGAGATCGGCCGGACGGCAGCCGATGCGGCCCACGAAATCAACAATCCCCTGGCCATCATCAGCCAGATATCGGGTTGGGTCGGCACCGTGGTGGCGGATGCCGAAGGGCTGATCCAGGAGGACAGAGAAGAGCTGGAAACAGCCGTAAAACGAATCAGCGAGCAGATAGAGCGTTGCAAGCGCCTGACCCGTCAGTTGCTGAGTTTTGCCAGGGAAACGGCGCCCAGCCGGGCCTTGTGCGATTTCCGGGAAATCCTCGAAAGAGCGGTCGGGTTCCTCGGACCTGAACTGAAGCACAAGCGGATCGACGTGGCCTTCGATTTTGGCGGCCTTGATGATGTCACGGTCTATTCCGACCCCGGATTGTTGGAACAGGTTTTTGTAAATCTGGTTGCCAATGCCATCTATGCGGTCAAGGAAAAGCAGACCGGCGGCCGCATTACCCTCAAAACACTGAAAAGCGGATCGGATCTGTTGGTGGAGGTGGCCGACACCGGTCCGGGCATACCGGAGGAGGTGCGGGATAAGATCTTCGATATCTTTTTCACCACAAAGCCTTCGGGTAAGGGCACGGGCCTGGGGATTCCCATCTGCCTGAATATCCTTAAAAAACTGGGAGGCGATATGGCCGTCGACAGCGAAGTGGGCGTGGGTACCACATTTACGGTTCGGCTTCCCATGGCCTGAGGTGAACGCCTTGACATTGCGAGTTCCTACTGGATCTGACGCGACACCAGCCGATCCGTTCGATTCCGGGGTGGGGGTTGTCTCCCGAAAGGAAAGCCGCTCCCTGTCAACCCGCATCATTACCTTTTTCATCCTCTTTTCACTGTGGATCGTACTCTCCGGCAAGATGGATGCGTTTCATCTCTGCCTGGGGGTGATATCCTCTCTCATTGTAACCCTTTTTTCAGGGGACCTGCTGCTGCCCGATATCGGGGCCGGGGACCTGGCCCGCTCGTTTTTTCGATTTCTGGTCTACATCCCGTGGCTCTTATGGGAGATTTTTAAGGCCAATCTTCACATTCTTTACGTCGTTCTTCACCCACGGATGATGGATCTCATAGATCCGCGTATCATCAGATTTGACAGCCGGTTGAACAAGGAACTGGCCCTGGTGACTTTTGCAAATTCGATTACGCTGACGCCGGGCACCATCACCGTTTATGTATCCGTGGACGGGCATTTCAGGGTCCACGCTATTGACGAAATGTCGGGCGAACCGCTGCCCGGAGAGATGGAAGCCAGGGTTGCAAAGATATTCGGGGAATCCCAATGAGCGATTTTTTCCTCTACGTGAGCCTTTATTTGTGCCTGCTTTTTACGTTATCACTTTATCGGGCCATATTCGGACCAACGGTCCTTGACCGTCTGATCGGCGTGAACGCCATCGGCAGCAAAACGGTGGTGCTGCTGCTCCTGATCGGGCTGATCTATCAGCGTGTGGACATGTTCGTGGACATATCCATGGCCTACGCCATGTTGAACTTCATCGCGGTGCTTGCCGCATCAAGGTACTTTCAGAAACGTAAAGGACTGTAGCATGAATGTGATTGTCATCGTCTTATTACTGATGGGCCTCGTCTTCTTCACCGGCGGAGGCATCGGCATCATCCGGTTGCCCGATTTCTATACGCGCCTCCACCCGGCCGGCAAACTGGATACGCTGGGATCGCTGCTTATGGTGACGGGCCTTGCCCTTTACAACATGGAGCATTTCAGCTGGGAAACCCTTTTGACGAGCTTGAAAATGCTTTTGATCGTCATATTCGTATTTCTGTCCAGCCCGACGGCCACGCACTCCATCGTCGATGCGGGAGTGCGGGCGGGGCTGGAACCCTGGACCAAACCTGAGACGAGGGAATAGTACATGATCTGGCAGCTGGACCTGGCCATCCTGACCCTTGTTGTTATCTGCGCCGTGGCCGCCATATCGGTGAAGGATCTCCTCAGCGCCGCCATTCTTTTCGGTGCTTACAGTTTCATGATGTGCCTCCTGTGGGCCATCATGGGGGCCGTGGATGTCGCCTTTACCGAAGCGTCGGTAGGGGCGGGGGTCAGCACGGTTTTTTTTGTTGCAGCGGTTTTCCGTACCACGCGAAGGAGCATGGATTGAAACTCATCGGGCTGATACTGGTGGTTCTGACCGGCAGTGTGCTGATATATGCAACCGCCGATTTCCCCCCTTGGGGGGACCCCCTCGCCCCGGCCAGCACCCACCTCTCCCCGCACTACATCGAAAAGACCATGGAAGAGACATCGGTGCCCAACATCGTGACCGCCGTGCTGGCGGACTACCGCGGGTTTGACACCATGTTTGAAACCACCGTCGTCTTCTGTGCCGGGGTCGCATGCTTTTTCCTGCTCAGAAGGTTCAGCGCCACGCCCCGCGCCAGGTATTACCGTCACATCGCCACCGGGATCACCGTGCATATCAAAGGGAAGGGCAGTATCCCCGAAAGGTCGAAGGAATTTGAACAGATCGATACCCAGTGGACGCCTTATGACCCGATCATTAAGGCCGTATGCCGCATCCTGATCCCGTTTATTCAGCTGTTCGCTCTTTATGTCATCGCCCACGGTCACCACAGCCCCGGGGGTGGGTTTCAAGGCGGGGTGATACTCGGGGCCACCATTATCCTGCTGGCCATTTCCCATAATCTCAGGGAGGCCACTCAGCGAATGCGGGAGCGCCTGGTTGCGCTTCTTTGCGTGGTCGGCGTTTTCATCTACGCAGGAACGGGGGTGTTGTGCCTGCTGTTTCAGATGAATTTTCTGGACTACAGCGCCCTTTCCCCTCTTTTGGGGTTGGACACGGTCGCAGCAAGGTCCTTCGGCATCCTCATTGTGGAGGTGGGCGTGGGCATCGCCGTCATGGCCACCATGATATGGATTTACAATAATTTGGCATCGGCGGGGCGGTACGATGAGGGACTGTGATTCGGGTTGCGCGTTGCGGGTTACACGTTGCGAGTTACGCGCTGACTTCGGCAGCAGTTAGTTGTTCGTTGTCGGTTGTGTGTTGTTCCTGGTGCCTAGTTCTTCGTTCCTGGTTCTTACTGCAGGGTAGCGTTTTGGAGACTATGGCAA
>JAFDKD010000389.1 GCA_019307165.1 Deltaproteobacteria bacterium
CCACTTTCAGCTGCTGTTAGTGCTGCTGAAAGCCCGCTTAACCCACCGCCGGCAATAACAATGTCAGTGTCATACTTCTCGTCTGCTGCAGACAATACGGGCGATTTCATGATTTTTTTGGCAGCATGTGAGTCACGCTGCCCAGAAAAATTTCCGCCGCCTCTCCTACGGTTTCCGACAGCGTGGGATGGGGATGTACGCTGAGTGCCAGGTCCTGGGCAAGGGCGCCCATCTCAATGGCTAGGACCCCTTCCGATATCATACCCTCCGTATGCCTGCCGGTAATCCCCAAGCCCAGGATGCGCCCGGTTTCAGGTTCAATCAAGATCTTGGTCACACCGTCGGTGGCGCCCATGGTGACCGCCCGGCTGGAAAACTTCCAGGGGTATCGTTCAATCTTAACCGTACGACCCTCCTTTTCCGCCTGTGCCTCGGTCAGGCCCGCCCAGGCCACCTGCGGGTCGGTGTAGACAATGGCCGGGATGGCCCTGGCATCGAATGCCGAAGGCTGGCCGGAGATGACCTCGGCAGCCACCTTGCCCTCGTGAAAGGCCTTGTGCGCCAGCATGGGCCCGCCCGCCACGTCCCCTATGGCCAGGATGTGCTCGTCGGCTGTACGCTGCTGCTCATCCACCTTTACGAATCCCCGCTCGTCGACCTCGACTCCGGTGTACTCCAGGCCCAGATCGGCTGAATTGGGCTGTCTGCCGACGGCCACCAGGACCCTGTCAAACCGGGCCGGGCGCTCGATTTCATCATCACTCCAGGTGATGTCCACACCGGTGTCGTCATCAGACAAGGCAGCGGGCTGGGAATTGAAGAGGATGTTCTCAAAAGAGTTCTCCAGCCGCCGGATAAGCGGCGCAGCCAGGTCCGAGTCCGCCCCCCGCAACAGGCGGTCGCTTCGAACGGCGATCGTGACCCGACTACCAAGCGCCGCGTATACGGAACCGAGTTCAAGGGCCACGTACCCTCCCCCCAGCACGAGCAGGGTCTCCGGAATATCGGCCAGAGAAAGGGCGCCGGAAGCGTCCATAATGCGCCCGCCTGCCGAAAAATCGGCATCGAGAAACGGCGTGGGCCGCGAACCCGTGGCCAGGACGGCCCGGCGAAACTTGATGTGGCTCACATCCGAGTCAAACAGGCGCACCCGGTCCGGGGCCTCGAACAAGGCACGTCCCTGGAGCAGCTGCACCCCGCGCTTTTCGCTCAGGGTGACCAGGCCGCCTGCCAGGGTATCGATGACTTTCTCCTTCCACGAGCGCAGCGATTCAAGATCGACCACGGGCGCGCCGAATGCCACGCCCATCTCCTTTGCCCGTTCCGCATCGTGAATGAGTTCCGCCATGTACAAAAGGGTTTTTGAAGGAATGCACCCCCGAAACAGGCATTCCCCTCCGGGTCTCGGCGCCGTGTCCACCATGGTCACGTCAAGGCCGAGGTCAGCCGCCCGAAACGCCGCAGAATACCCGCCGGGTCCGCTTCCGATGACCAGGACGTCCGTTTCCTGCATCAGTTCTCCCATAACCATATTCAAAATCCTTTGGATTCTTGTAGGTGGTTAGTTGTTTGTCGTTAGCAGTAGGTTGTTTGCTGTGAGTTGCCCGAGATGGGCCGCGAGTCATGCCTTACTGCCGCCAATCGGCCACCATGAGTAATCCAACGACTGCGAACCGTTATGGGTTGGGGATCTCCGAGTCATTGATTTGAAAAACTATTTACAACCCACAACGAACAACAAAACACACACAATCATGTCATGGTGATGAACAATTCTTCGGGATCCTCCAACGCCTCCTTCACCGTGCGCATGAACGCGGTGGCATGTGCCCCGTCAAGCACCCGGTGATCAATGCAGAGAATGAGCGGCATCATGAGCCGTGGAACGATGTCGTGATTGCCGTCCGCCGAACTCACCACAACCGGCTGCAATTTCGCACCCCCCATTCCCATAATGGCCACTTCCGGGTAATTGATGATGGGTGCGAAAAACCCGCCACCCATGGGTCCCACATTGGTGATGGTAAAGGTTCCGCCCTGCATTTCATCCAATTTCACTTTCCGCCGTCGGGTCCGCTCCACAAGTTCCGTCAGTTCTATGGAAAGCTCCAGGATGCTTTTTCGGTCCACATCGCGCACCACCGGCACAATCAACCCGTCATCGGTGTTTACTGCCACGCCGATGTGAAAGTATTGTTTCAGTATTATCTCTCCATTTGCCGTATCCAGCGTGGCATTGAACTGGGGATGGGTTTTGAGTGCGGTGGCCGCCGCCTTCAGGGCGAATACGGTAAAGCTCAGTTTTCCTCCCTTTTCTTCAATTTCAGCCTTGTGCTTGCGGCGGAATTCGTCCAATTGCGTCACGTCCACCAGATCCTCGTTGTGGACATGGGGGATCTGGGACCATGCAAGGGACATCTGCCTGGCCGTGGCCTTTCGGATGGAACGGAGTGGTATCCGCTCAACAGGTCCCCACTTTTGAAAATCGGGCAACGGAGGCGCCGCAACCGCCGGAGCGAGAATGGCTGAAACCTGGCCCGGCGTCGGCGCCCGTTCTTCAGGTGCATCAGACGGACTCAACGCCTCGGCTGCTCCGCCTTTCTCCACAAACGACCGGACATCTTCCGCGGTAACCAATCCTCCGGGACCGCTCGACCCTACATTATGAAGATCCACGCCCAACTCGCGGGCCAGACGACGCGTTGCAGGCGAGGCCGGGACCGGACCCTCATGCTTCGGTGCCGAGGCCGCTTCTTCAGACGGTTCAACGCCTTTTTCCGCTTGATGAGGCTCTACTTCCGGCTTTTTAACAGCTTCTTCAGGCGCAGATTCCTGATCCCCTTCGATTCCAAAGGTCATTAGCACGTCGCCCACGCGAACCGTCTCTCCTTCTTTCACGCGTATCTCAGCAACTTTGCCGGTAAAAGGCGACGGAATTTCAACGGCCGCCTTATCCGTTTCTACTTCCAGAATGGGATCGCCCTCCTTCACCTCGTCGCCTATTGAAACGAGGACCTTGAGCACCTCCCCTTCATGGACCCCTTCCCCCAGGTCGGGCAGTTTAAACTCTCGCGCCATCACTATCTCCTTCAGATCGAAAATCCTTTTGCCCTGCGCCTTGGCCCTGGGCCATATGCCTTTATTCATCCATCGTTTTCCTGGCCGCCCGTATAATCCGGTTTGCACTGGGCAGATACACGTTTTCGCGACTGAACAGCGGAATGATCACGTCATACCCCGTCACCCGCGCAATGGGCGCCTCCAGGTAGTAGAACGACTTCTCCATGATCCGGGCGACCACTTCCGCGCCCGGACCGAAACTCCTTGGCGCCTCGTGTATCACAACGGCCCTGCCCGTCTTGCGCACTGACGCGGCAACGGGCTCGTCATCCAGGGGCGAGATGGTGAGGAGGTCGATGACCTCCGCACCAAGGCCGTCTTTTTCTTTCAATATGGAGGCCGCCTCCAGCGTCGGGCGCATCATGGCCCCGTATGAGATAAGGGTGATATCCTTGCCTTCCCGAACCACCTGCGATTTACCGATGGGCATGGTCTCTTCCTCATCGGGAACCTCCTCGCGGAAGGCCCGGTAGAGTGCCTTGGCCTCATAAAAAATGACCGGGTCCGGATCGCGGATGGCACTAATGAGAAGGGCCCGGGCATTTCTCGGACCCGAGGGGATCACCATCTTCAGGCCCGGCGTGTGGGCGTAATAGGCCTCCCGGCTTTCCGAATGGTGCTCCAGGGCCCTGACACCTCCACCGTAAGGCGTGCGGAGCACCATGGGCACGCTCAATCCGCCTTGGGATCGCCATCTGAGCCTGGCGGCGTGGGATTCTATTTGGTGGAAATTCTCGTATGTGAATCCGGAAAACTGGATCTCGCAGACCGGTCGGAGGCCGTACAGGGCCATGCCGATGGACATGCCCACGATGCCCGATTCCGCAAGGGGCGTGTCAAGGGTTCGCTGCGCCCCGAAGGTGTCGAGCAGGCCATCGGTCACGCGGAACACGCCGCCGTCCTTCCCCACGTCTTCCCCAAGGACGACGACCCGGTCGTCTTTTTCCATTTCCTGACGGAGGGCCAGGTTCAGGGCCTGCACCATTGTCATCTTAGCCACGGTTTTCCTCCTCATCCGACGCCAGATCGGCTTTCAGTTCTTCTTTTTGAGCGGCAATGTGCGGCGGCATATCCGCATAGGCGTGGTCGAACATGTCCAGGGGATCGGCCCCGGCCTTCATAACGGCTTCGGCCTTGTCCACGGCTTCCTGTATCTCTTTCTCAATTACCGATTCAAGCGCTTCCA
>JAFDKD010000390.1 GCA_019307165.1 Deltaproteobacteria bacterium
TGTCCCCGACGGTCCTTTTAGATGCTCCCGGATGTTTTTGATTTCGTTCTGGTGTTCAGCCAGTCTGCAAAACATCTTCAAGATATTCTCTTCCAGATCAGCCTGCAGGTTGAGGAACAGATCTGTTGCCTGCTTCTGGAATTCCTCAAAGGGGGTTTGTCCTCCGACCTTGACCAGATGAATACTATCCCTCAGGTCCTGAATAGCCTCCAGGTGGTCCGCCCAGCCGCGATCGATGTGAAAAAGAAGGATGTGCCGCTCAAGCCGGGCGAAGGCATCCGAACGCATCATTTTTACGAACCGTTCATATAATTCTAGAGAACGGGCTTTCAGAAAAACCGAAAGAGAGGATGATGTCAAAACTTCGTGACGCCAGTCCTGTGTGATTCTCCTCTGCTTTTCGATAAGGGAAGAATAGTTATAGAGCTTTTTTCTTATTTCAAAATTTTGTCCTTCGATGATCCGCTGGGCCCGTGAGATTTCCCGGAAAAAAACAGGGCTTTTCAGGGGACCTTCCTCTTTTTCAAAGCGGAGGAGTGGAGAAAATGCTTCGCTCAGACCATAACGGACAACCAGTTCGTCCTCGAGGCTGATAAAAAAGCGGGAGGTACCGGGATCGCCCTGACGTCCGGCCCGACCCCTGAGCTGTCGGTCGATACGAAGGCTCTCATGCCGGTTGGTTCCAATGACATAAAGTCCGCCGAGAGAGAGAACCGTATCTCTGTCCTTCTGATCGCTTCCCCCGAGCCGAATGTCTGTTCCCCGGCCGGCCATGTTGGTGGATATTGTTATGGCTCCGGAAGAGCCGGCTTCGGCGACAATGGCCGCTTCCCGCTCATCGTTTTTGGCATTGAGGACCTCGCTTCGAATGCCGGACCGACTCAGATCTTTCGCCAGGCTTTCCGACTCCGCGACATCCGCAGTCCCCACAATGACGGGACGTCCCGTGACGTGAGCCGCACGAATCTCCTCGATGATGGCGCGGTGCTTGTCGGCTGCCGTGCGAAAAACGATGTCAGGGTTATCTTGTCGAATACAGGGTTTGTTAGGCGGGATTGAAACGACCGGAAGGGAATAGAATTTCTGAAATTCGCCGGCAGCTGAAGCGGCTGTGGCCGTCATTCCGCAAAGCCGGGAGTAATGATGTAAATAGTGCTGAATGGTTATGGAGCCGAGAATGCGACCCTCGGATTTGAAGTGCAGCCTCTCCTTGGCTTCAACCGCGGCCTGAAGACCGTCCGGCCAGTGCCGCTTATCGACGACCCGTCCGGTGAATTCATCCACGATTTCGATTCGTCCGCCGCGAACGATGTAGTCCTTGTCCCTCCTCAGAAGAAACCGGGCATGTAGAGCGCAGTTGAGCGCTGTCAGATTATCCAGATTTTCGGGTTCGTAGAGATTTCCACAACCGAGAGCGTTTTCAGCCAGGGCCTGGCCTTCGCGGGTCAGAAAAACATTGCGCTTTTCATCGTCCGCATCGCAGTGGCGCCCCTCTTCAAATGAGCGCACAAGGTCGGCCATATGAAAATAGTTCTGCCCGTCTCCTTCCCGGACACCGGCAATGACGAGGGGAATGCGGGCTTCGTCGATAAGAATGGAATCGGCTTCATCGACAAGTGCAAAGTGAAATGGACGGTGAATGAGCCGGGATGAGGACCTGGTGATATTGTCGCGCAAATAATCGAATCCGGCCTCTTTAGCTGTGGCGTAGGTGATGTCGCTTTCGTAGGCAGCCTTTTTTTCTTCAATGGACATCCCTTCCTGTATGATGCCGACACGGAGATCAAAGAAACTGTAAATCGGTCCCATCCATTCGGCATCCCTTCGGGCGAGATAATCGTTGAATGTCAGAACATGGACTCCTCTGCCGGTCAGCGCGTTCAGGACGGCCGGAAAAACAGCGGCAAGAGTTTTCCCCTCCCCGGTCGGGAGTTCTGCGATTTTCCCTTCATGCATCACCAGACCGGCCAGGACCTGGGAGTCAAAGGGAAAAAGCCCGATGGTTCGACGGCTGGCCTCACGAATGAGAGCAAAACCTTCGATGAGGAGGTCATCGAGGACGGTTTCAGCCTGAGCTCTTCGCTTTAGTTCCCGGCAGCGGGCATTCAGCACACGGTCAGGCAGTGATTCGACCGCTTTGGATGATAGAGACTTTAGACGGTCAATATAGGCGGACAGATCCGTTTCCAGAGTCTCACCCCGCAGACGGCGCAGGGCTTTTGTCCAGAATCGTGTGGGATATTTTTGGGTGAATTGTTCGGTTGACTTTGAACGAATGGATTCTTTTTTCATCAACAAGAAAGTCTCCTGACCTGCGCTGACGGATTCAGAATCTTATTCGCATCGGCCAGTTCTGGATTTTCTGGTTGTTGTTTTCGTTTTTCTCCCGGATCCAGTTTCCGTAGTCCGCTGTAACTCGATACTTCCACCGCGATCCCTTTTTTACAACATGCGTCGCCGTGTATTTCTGCCGTTCATTGGCCTTTGTTTCCGTACCGGTTCCTCCCAGCTCTGAATATATTCCCCCGGAATAGGCACGCGCTTCCACCCGGGTACGATACAGGAGGTTCATGGCAGGCTTTTCCTTCCACTGTTTCTTCCCTTCCTCGGTCGGGCAGCAACGAGAGTCAGCAGTGGAGTTGTTGAATATCCAGTAGCTGATGGTAATCCTTACCTTATCGCTGCCGTAGGGTTCTGACTTGGTCTCGATTTTTTCAAGGACCAGATCCGGCAGTATCAGTTTGATGGGAGGGCGCTGCTTGATCCGCTGCTGCTCGGAGCCCGCATTATTTTCAGATCCGGGACTTGACCAAGCGCAAAGCATGATGATGGCGACAAAGATACAGAGTTTTTTTTCCATGAATACCTCCCTCATATTTCTCTAATTTTTTCCTCAAACTCACATCTTAACTAGCATTAAGCCTGTTTTTTGTCAAATGGAGGGATAAACGATTCCTTTATTATAGTGAAATCTTATTGCAAATCAAAAAGGAAACGATAAAGTTGAGAAAAAAAGCGCGATTCTGATATAATAGCTTCATGCAGGGAATCCGGTTTTTAAAGCGCCTATCGCTCACCCAGTATATTTTCCTCGGTTTTTTTCTCGGGATCATCGCAGGACAGATCTTTGGCGAGACGATCCTCCCCCTGGCAAATCCCATGGCAGATATTTTTCTCCGGCTTCTGCGCATGGCGATCATGCCGCTTATCATCACCTCCATTATATCCGGAGTAGTGAGCGTGGGAAGCGCTGCCGGGCTGGGCCGCCTGGGTCTTAAAACGTTCGCTTACTATATCACCAGCAGCCTGCTTGCGATCCTCACCGGTCAGTTACTTGTGAACCTCCTAAAGCCGGGAGCAG
The DNA here is from genome assembly GCA_019307165.1 of Deltaproteobacteria bacterium. Classification (GTDB taxonomy): domain Bacteria; phylum Desulfobacterota; class DSM-4660; order Desulfatiglandales; family Desulfatiglandaceae; genus JAFDKD01. The sequence continues at coordinate 3,362 of JAFDKD010000390.1, forward strand.
GCGCAAAAATCGGCCTGTCAGCCACCCCGACTCAAATTCCCGGAGCAGAACAGGGGATAGGCGATCTGCTCCTGCATATCATTCCAGAAAATCCCTTCAGCGCCATGGCAAACGGAGATGTACTTCCTGTCATTTTCTTTTCCATTCTGTTCGGGTATTTCATCACCCGGCTCAAGAAAAAGCCAAAGGCCCATATGACCGATTTTTTTCAGGCGGCTTTTGAGACCATGATGAAGCTGACTCTATTCGTAGTCTGGAGCGCTCCGCTCGGGGTTTTCGGCATTCTGGCCCGAATCGTCTCTCAGACAGGATTCGAAGCCTTCAAATCCCTGGGCTTCTACTTTGTAGTGGTATTGATCGGCCTGGCATTCCACGCCTTTGTCAACCTGCCTCTTCTGCTCGCTCTGGTGGGCCGCGTTAATCCCATCAAGCATTACAAGGGTATGCCGCCTGCAATACTGATGGCCTTTTCCACCTGCTCGACCATTGTCACTCTCCCATTGACCATGAAAGCTGTCACTGGGAACTCCAGAGTCTCGCAAAAAATCGCCAATTTTGTTCTGCCGATAGGAGCCACGGTCAATATGGATGGGACTGCGCTTTATGAATGCGTTGCCGCTATTTTTATTGCCCAGGTATACGGATTCAACTTGACCTTCGCCGCCCAACTGATGATCGTAGTCACCGCGCTTCTTGCTTCGATCGGCGCTGCCAGCGTTCCCATGAGCGGGATGGTGATGATGTCGATCATCCTGAAGGCCGTGGGGCTTCCCCTGGAAGGTGTTGCAGTGATCCTGGCCGTCGACCGGATCCTGGACATGTTCCGCACAACGGTCAATGTACTGAGCGACAGCTGTGGGGCAGTGATCGTAGCGCGCCTCGAAGGCGAAAGCCTAAAGGAGATGGGAAAACCTCAAAAATCAGACTAAAAAATGATTATTTAATATTGCATCCTACAAATGGCGGATTTTTCTTTCCTCCGCATTCCTGCTTCTTTTTGTTCTGCCGTTCATCTGGACCCCTCCCATCCACGACATTGTGATATTTATAGGCCGTCTTATGCTGGGGATAATCTCTTATCTATACCTTCGGTGGCATTCCCATTAGTCTTTCTGAGTTATTGGTTATTGTAGATTGGTTATTGGGGTCGCCTATCAAGAAAGACATTAAGAAAGTCGCGAATATACAAACTATCGTTCTTCTTTGTGGTAA
>JAFDKD010000391.1 GCA_019307165.1 Deltaproteobacteria bacterium
GCTGTTGTCGTTTGTAAGCCACATGGAATGATGGAATAGTGGAATGTTGGAAGGAAACCCAATCGGAGGAAATAATATGACAGAGAAATATGCGGAAGAAAGGGTTTCAGCCGAACAGACCATTCACCTCACGGTCAATGGAAAGCCTTATGAACTCAACGTGGGGAGCAAACCGGACCAGGTTGGACCCTCCCACACCCTGGCTCATACCCTCAGGGAAACCCTCGCCCTAACCGGCACGAAAGTGTCGTGCGACAACGGGGCCTGCGGGGCCTGCACCGTGCTGACGGATGGCAAGGCAATCCTGTCGTGCATGACGCTGACGGTGGAGTGCCATGAAAAGGTGATCACCACCATCGAGGGCCTGATGGATCCCAAAACAGGGCGGCTCGATCCCCTTCAGCAGTCATTCATAGACGAGACGGCCTTTCAGTGTGGGTTCTGTACCCCGGGGATCATCATGAGCGCAAAGGCGCTCCTCGATGAAAACCCCTCACCCGACGAAAAAGAGGTGAAAGAGGCGCTTTCGGGAAACTTTTGTCGGTGCATCAGCCACTATCAGGTGGTAGGCGCTGTTCTGGCGGCATCAGAAAAAGCGAGATAAAAAAATGACCGGGACCTACAGATTTATCGGCAAGCCGACGCGGCGTATGGATGCCGAAGAGATTGTTACGGGCGCCGTGAAATACTTAAACGATGTAAAATTCCACAATCTGGCCTATGGAAAGGTGCTCAGAAGCCCCCATCCCCATGCGCTCATCAAGAATATAGACAAGAGCGAAGCCCTGAGGCTGCCGGGGGTCGAAGCGGTCCTTACCTGGGAAGACGTCCCCGATTTGAAAGGGGGCATGCCCCCCTACACGCGCATCCTCGATCAAAAGGTCCGCTACGTAAGCGATGCCGTGGCCCTGGTTGCTGCTGTCACCGAAGATGTAGCGAAAGAGGCTCTTGATCTTATTTGTGTGGAGTATGAAATTCTGCCTGCCGTCTTTGACGCCGAAGAGGCCCTCAAGCCCGGCGCCCCCCAACTATACGAGGAGTTTCCCGGGAATGTGGTCACGCCCGGCGTTCGTTCTTTTGGTCCCAATAGCCTCACAGAGGTGGTCATGGGAGACACGGATAAGGGGTTTGCAGAAGCGGACGTGCTTGCGGAAGGGACCTTCGGCTACGAGAACATACCGAATCCCATTCCCCCTGAACCCCCGGGGGCGGTAGCCCATTGGGAGGAACCCGACAAGTTGACCCTGTGGGTATCGAACCAGTCATCTTACCTGGACAAGATCAACCTCTTCCACCTCTTCCAACGGAAGGTTGAGGTGAGAACCCACGGCAATCCCTGCGGCGGAAGTTTCGGAACAAAGCTCATGTCCTGGCAGGTCCAGACCTATGCGGCCCTTTTGAGCCGGGCATCAGGCCGCCCGGTAAAGCTCGTTTTCACCAAGGAAGAGCACCTGGCCTCATTCACCATGCGGCCATGGTCCCGTATTCATGCGAAAGTGGGAATGAAGAAGGACTGTACCGTGACGGCGATCTCCGGCCGGTGGCTTGTGGACACGGGATACTATTCCATGACCACGCAAATGCAGGTTGCCGTCGGATGCGGCGAAGCGCAGCTTATGGTTCGATGTGCCAATTGGGACTTCAAACCCGTCATCGCGTGCACCAACCGCAATGCCTCGGGCATCGTGAGAGGCTTTGGCGGCCAGGAGCTGAAATGCGCCTTCATTCCCCTTCTCTGTCTTGCCATGGAAAAAGCGGGACTGGATCCCCTGACCTTTATCAAGAAGAATTACGTAAAACCGGGCGACGGCTACTTCTGGCGGGACGGGAACTGGTATGAGTATCGGGGCGTGGATTATTCAAAGGCCATGGACAAGGGTGCAGAACGGTTCGGCTGGCAGGAAAAATGGAAGGGCTGGTTGAAGCCCACATCCGTATCCGGCCCAAAGCACAGGGGTGTAGGGATCGGGGTTCATGGGAACGCCGATATCGGAGAAGATTCTTCTGAAGCCTACGTGCGCCTCCACCCCGACGGAAGCGCCCTGCTCTTTTCATGCATTACCGAACACGGGACGGGTCAGCGGAGCAACTACGTGAAGATGGTGGCGGAGGTGCTCCAGTTGCCCCTGGAACGGGTTTCCATAAGCCCCGCTGATTCGCTGGTAAACCCCTTCGAATTCGGGCCTGTCGGTTTTCCAGGGGGACCTATGCCATCGGGAGCGCCGCCATCAACGCCGCTGAAGATGCCAAAGCCCGGCTCTTTCGGCTTGTCGCCCCCATGCTCGCGGCGGACCCCGAGGAACTGGACACGGCCGACGGGGTGATCTTCGTAAGGGGTGTGCCGGAGAAAAACATCAGGTGGAAGGCCATGGGGTGGGAGCGAACCATCCTGGGATACGGACGTTTCGATCCCGATTACACCCTTGCCAATTGCATGACCACCTTTGTGGAAGTGGAAGTGGACACGGAAACGGGAAAGGTCGACCTGGTGCGCGTGGTGAACGCCACCGACGTGGGTCAGATCATCGATCCACCGGGCCTTGAAGGCCAGCTTAACGGGTGCCTCGGCTCGGCCGGCATCGATAGCGCCCTTTTCGAGGAGACGGTCCTGGATCGTTCCACGGGGCATATCCTCAACGCCAACCTGATTGACTACAAATGGCGAACTTTTCCCCAGTTGCCCGCAATCGAAAATGTGGTTCTCGAAACCCCCATTGCCAGTCACCGTTTCCATGCCATCGGCGTGGGCGAGGTGGCCACGGCCCCGGGCCCCGCCGCAGTGCTCATGGCCGTTTCAAATGCCATCGGTACCTGGCTGCACGAATATCCCGTCACACCGGATAAGGTACTTCAGGCCCTCGGCAAAGGAATCCGCAAAACCCGCAAAGGGGGCAACGCATGAGGTCGTTTATTCACATCAATGCCCGGACGCTGAACGATGCCTTGAGAGCCCTCGCGGAGTACAACGGCAAGGCCCGCCTCAACGCGGGCGGCACGGACCTGATAGGCGTGCTCAAAGACGGATTTCTGACCGAAGCCCCGAAAGCCGTCGTCAATATAAAGACCATTCCCGATCTCGACGGCGTGGACAAGGACGAGGGGGGCTTGAAAATAGGCGCCCTTGCAAGACTTTCCGACCTGGCAAACTCCCCGACGATCAAGGGGGGCTGTCGGGTTCTTGCAGAGGCGGCACGCGCAGTGGGGAGCCCCCAGATTCGCAACGTGGCCACCATCGGCGGAAACCTCTGTCAGGATATCCGGTGTTGGTACTACCGTTACCCGCGCCACATCGGCGGCCCCATTCAGTGTTTGCGAAAGGGCAGCGGGCCCTGTCTCGCGGTAAAGGGCGACAACCGGTATCATGCCGTCATGGGCGGGAAGAAGTGCTTTGCCGTTTGCCCATCGGATACGGCCGTTGCTCTGGCAGCCCTCAATGCGCAGATCATCATCGCCGACGTCAAAGGTGAAAGAAAGGTCGCGGTAACGGAGTTTTACCACCCCATCGGAAACGAACTTCAGAACACTGAGATGGTGAAGGCAATCGAAATCCCCGACATCCCCGGCGAAACCCGACAGGCCTTCCTCAAATTCACTTTGAGGGAGTCTATCGATTTTGCCATTGTCAGTGTGGCGTCCATCATCGCCGTTGAAAACGGTATCTGCACCGATGCCCGCATTGCCCTGGGCGCCGTGGCGCCCTCGCCGATTCGAGCAAAGACCGCAGAAAAATTGATCGTCGGACAGCCCATTGACAAGGACCTTGCCCACGAGGCGGCCCGGCTGGCGCTGGAAAAGGCGCGCCCCCTGAGCCGAAATGCATACAAGGTTGAAATTGCTCAAACCCTTGTTGAAAGGGCGATCCTCGGTCAGGTCCCGGCGAATCCATGAGGAAAGCACGTCAATCAAACAGGCTTTGAGTGGAAGCGTCCACCTTCCACAAATACTTAAGCGAATACAGCGGGGACGAATTTCTGATGGCCACCGATGCTACCAATGAGTGCATGACAATCCGTACCGACGAGACCAAGTGGTAGCCGAAAATGGCGCCTCCGGTTCGGCCCGGAGGCGCCGGCTGGTGCACTGGTTGGTTTTTACTGACAGGAAAAAAGTTATGAAAGAATGTTTTTCAAATAACGAAAAGAACCATTTTAAGCAGAGATGACATTATCACGGAGGTGCCCAGACTAAAAATGCCGAGAATGACTGATTCGATATACACTGAAGAACATCACATTTTTCGTAACACGTTTAAGAAGTTCGTTGCGAAAGAGATTACACCAAATGTTGCTCAGTGGGAG
>JAFDKD010000392.1 GCA_019307165.1 Deltaproteobacteria bacterium
GGGAAAATCCCCTGTCAATCGGACGGGGGTTTGAAAAGCTTTGGGCATCCTATTGGGGCCTCCGGCATAAGAATGATCTATGAGGTGTATAAACAGATGCAGGGCAGATGCGGGGAAAGACAGATTAATAATCCTCGCCTTGGCCTCACCCATAATCTTGGCGGATTTCCTGCGAACTGTGTCATAGGTATTACCGTCTGGGGAAACGAGATATAGGAAGGAATGACGCTCATGGCCAAAGGAAGAATCGTTGTCAAGTCGGAATTGTGTAAGGGCTGCGGGTATTGCCGGTTTTTCTGCCCCAAGGAATGCATTGAAATGGGGGGACAAGCCAATGCCAAAGGTTATTTTTACGCCGTCTTCCGCGATCCGGAAACCTGCACCGGATGCAATATCTGTTCGATGATGTGTCCGGACTTCGCCATCGAGGTATACCGAAAATGACCGAAATTACGATTTGTACAGGGAACCGGGCCGTCTGCTACGGGGCCATCGACGCGGGCTGTCGGCATTTCTTCGGCTACCCTATTACGCCGCAAAACGACATTCCCGAATTTATGTCTGAAGAACTGCCCAGGCTGGGCGGGATTTACAAGCAAACCGAAAGCGAAGTGAGCAGCATGAATATGGTTTACGGAGCGGTCGCCGCCGGCGTGCGGGCCATGACCTCGACCTCGAGCCCCGGATTCAGCCTGATGCAGGAAGCCATATCGGGCATCGCTGCGGCGGAATTGCCCGCCGTGCTGGTGGACGTCCAACGGGGCGGGCCGGGCCTGGGCACCACACAGACCGCTCAGATGGACTATTTCCAGGCGACGAAAGGCGGCGGACACGGCGGTTATCGTCAGATCGTTCTGGCCCCGCATTCGGTCCAGGAGACCTACAACCTGCTGCAGACAGCCTTCCATCTGGCCGATACATATCGAATTATGGCTCTCGTCCTCATGGATGCCATCCTCGGCCAGATGGTCGAACCGCTCAATCGGGAGCCTTTGGATCTGGGTCCGGTCCCGGAAAAGGATTGGGCGCTCCGCGGTAAGGCACAAAAAGGCGGTCGGCGGGATGTCTTTTCGACAATGCTGCTCAAGCCCGGCTTCTACCTGCCCTATATGGAGCGGGTTCGGGAGAAGTACGAGAAAATCGAACAGAACGAGATACGATACGATTCCCTGTACTGCGACGACGCCGACATGCTGCTGGTCTCTTACGGATCCACCGCACGGATATCGCTTGAAGCGGTGGCCAGGGCGCGCAGAGAAGGGTTGAAGTGGGGTCTCTTCCGACCCATCACGTTGTGGCCGTTTCCACAGGCCGAATTGAGAAAGGCGGCTGAAGGGTGCAAGGCTGTTGTCGTGGTTGAAGACAGCATGGGCCAGATGATCGAAGATGTCCGCCTGGCCGTCAGGGATCGACTGCCCGTCCATTTGGTCGGGACGCTTTCGCGGCACAATCCAGGCTCCGGCGGAATGATTTTCCCCGAACGGGTCTATGAGGAGGTAAACCAATGGCTGTAAACGAAAGGGCCGAGGAAAGGCGGGTAGGTTTCCAGCCCGATCTGGTGATCAATCAACCCAGCCATTACTGTCCGGGCTGCCATTACGGTATCCTGACCAGGATTCTGGCCGAAGTCATCGAAGAACTGGGCATAGCGGGCGACACTATTGGTGTTTCCGCCGTGGGGTGCAGTATTTTCACCCATGTGTATATGGATATCGACTTTATCGATGCCCTTCACGGCCGCGCGCCCGAGGTGGCCAGCGGTGTCAAGGCCGCGCATTTCGGCAAGAAAATCGTCTTTACCCTTCAGGGGGACGGCGACCTGGCAGCCATCGGCATGGGCGACTTTATCAATGCCATCGCCCGCGGCGAGCATCTGACCACTATTTTCCTGAATAACGCCAATTACGGAACCACGGGCGGCCAGATGGCGCCCACCACCATCATTGGTCAAAAAAGCACCACCACACCGGCCGGCCGAAAACCGGAAGTGGAGGGCTATCCCATACATGTGGCCGAGTTGATCGCTTCCATGCAGGGGCTCGTCTATTCGGCCCGGTGCGCGGTGAATACGGTGAAAAACACACGCCGGACCAAAAAGGCCATCACCAAGGCCCTGCGCATCCAGATGGAGGGTCGTGGCTACAGCTTTGTCGAGGTGTTGTCGGCATGTCCGGCCGGCTGGAAACTGTCGCCGTTGGACAGCCTCAAATGGATCGAAGAGAATCAGATGCGTGAATTTCCCCTGGGGGTGTTCAAAGACGAAACCGGAGAAGCGGCCGATTCGTGAGCTTTTTTTCCGCCTTGGATAACAATGGCCCGCTCGGCAGCCGACTTTATGGGCCTTGGAGAATCGAGAAATGACGACAGACCGATATGGCACAAAAGAAAACAGGCGTTACGAACTGGTTATGGCCGGCCTGGGCGGCCAGGGTGTACTGCTGGCCACACAGATCCTGATGAGGGCGGGAATGGGAGAATACCCCCACGTATCGTGGTTTCCATCCTACGCCACCCTGGTTCGAGGCGGGGACTGCGAGGGCACGGCCATACTCTCGGATGAACCGATCCACTCCCCGCTGATTTTCAGCCCGGATTCCATGATTATCATGAGCATGTATGCCCTGGAGACGTTCGTCGATCGCATTGCTCCGGGGAGCCTGCTCATCCTGGACTCATCCTTGATCTCCCAGCCCCCGGATCGAGACGACGTGGCGTTGGTTCAGGTACCGGCCACGCAGAAGGCGGCCGACCTGGGGTCGAGCCAGGCGGCCAACTTGCTTCTCCTGGGCGTTTATCTCCGCAAAACCGGGGCCCTGGGTATCGATGCCATTGAGGCGGAACTGACCCGGACCATGGTTCAGGAAAACAAGGAAACAACCCTGCCCGTAAATCTCGCCGCCCTGAAATGGGGTTTTCAGAATTTCGAGTAATAAAGGCGCGGTAAAGATCCTGGTCCAGAGGACCGGCCTTCGCCAATCCACCCTCCGTAGCAAAGCTATTGCGGAGGACGGGGGCTACGGCCCGACAGTCCCGGCTTTGAGGCCGCCCCCAAAGGGGGCCGAACAGATAGGCTGAGGTTAAGGCTAAGGTTGAGAAACTAATTAAACCATTTTTCATCTTTCTCTCAGCCTCAACCTAAACCTTAACCTGGTGAAGCCACGGTCCGCATTTCCGGTATGGCATAGCCGGAAAACTCTGACCTGGCCCAGAGGACCAGGTTTTGCAGATGGAATGAAAGTGCGATTCGTCGAAGGGAGGTTGCCATGAAAGTCGTGGTTGTGGGATCCGGAGCATTGGGCGGCTATTTTGGTTTCACATTCGCCGGCCAGGGCCAGGATGTCGTTCTGGTGGACGTGGATCCGGCCAAGGTCAAAGAGATCGGGCTGAATGGCCTGACCGTCACCACGGCGGAAGGCACCAGGACGATGCAGATTCCCATCACCTCGAAGACCGATGATGCGGGCACCGCGGATCTGGTCTTTTTTTCCGTCAAGTCCTATGCCTCTCTTGAGGTGGCCCGGTCCCTTCCCCCGCTCATGGGCGACGAAACGCTGGTGATGTCGGTTCAGAACGGCATTGGAAATGTGGAAAAAATCGCCTCCGTGGTCGGCGATGACAGGGTCATCGGCGGCATTACGGCCCACAGTTTCGAAATGCTGAGCCCGTGCCATATCCGCTACTTGGGCGGCCTGGGCATTGCCCACATCGGCAAGATCGACGGGAACAACACCCCCCTGGTCTTTGAAGCCGCCGAGTTGCTCAAGCAAGGGGGCATTGACATCGAGGTGCACGACAACATCCACGACTATATCTGGTACAAATTGCTTCTCAATACGCCGATCAATGCCATCGCGGCCATCACCCGGCTGAAAAACGGCGAGATTGCCGAGAACGAGGAATGCCGTGCCTTGATGGGCATGGTCGCCGATGAAGCCTTTGCCGTGGCCCGGGCCGCCGGAGTGAATATTTTGCTCAAGGAGGACCCGGTTGACACCTGTGTCGCCGCGCTTGGAAGAGCGGCCGAAAACCAGGCCTCCATGCTCCAGGACGTATCAAACCGGCGTCGCACCGAGATCGAGGCCATCAACGGCGCCATCGTGGAGCGGGCTGAAAAACTGGGCGTGCCCACCCCGGTCAACCGGATGTTGACCGGGCTGGTCAAGATCATCCAGTCACGGTACCTCTTGTGAAACTTCGTAGGGTTCAGGGTTTCGTGTTGCGAGTTGCGGGTTACAGGTTGCGGGTTGAGCGAAGGTTGATTTTCTCTCGCAAAGAACGCAAAGGTCGCCAAG
>JAFDKD010000393.1 GCA_019307165.1 Deltaproteobacteria bacterium
CGGACGACGGACAAGCTGGATGCGTCCGCTGAGGCGGCCTTTACCGCCCTTTCCAACGATCCTTTCAAGTGGTGGTTTCCCTCCGCCGAAAGCAAGTGGAAGCTCGCCCTCAAAAGCCTGACCCAATACTATGACGACCTTTTTACGGGCAAGTCGGGCTTCTACCCCAGGGCGGACAACCTGGTGGAACTCCTCAGCCAGTACGCCTCGCTCATGGGCGGGGTCAATACGCGGCTCATGAATGCGCCGCGAGACCGCAAACAGGTCCTGGCTCTGGAGGAAGGCGAGACGGTCGATACCGAAGCCAAAAAAATGGTTGAGATTCATGTCCCCTGGCGCAAGATCGATGACAATTTTTACTACGCCCAGGGGGTGGCCTATGCCCTTTACGAATCATTCAGGGCGATAAGGGTGGATTTCAGGGAGGTGCTGATAGACAAGAATTCCTTGAAGATGATGGACAAGGTCTTGGAAGACCTCTCTCGGTGCCATTTCGAACCGCTTATCGTCTTCAACGGCGACCCTGACAGTGTTTTCGCCAATCACTCCCTGAATCTCTCCGGCATGTTCAACGATGCCAGGCAGAAGGTGTATTCCCTGATCGTTTCCTTGAGGCAGGGCTGATCTTTGGTTTGAGCTGATTATTTTCTCTAGAGGTTGTCATGCACGAAATGTCCATTGCACAGAGCTTGATCGATATCCTGCAGGAAGAGATGACCAGGCATAACGCCACGGTTCTCAAGACCGTCCGCCTGCGTATCGGCGAATTGTCGGCCATTGTCCCGGATTCCCTGTCATTTTGTTTCGAAATTGCCATAAAGGACACGAACATGGAGGGCGCCCGGCTGAACATGGATGTCATCCCCCTGCGGGGCGCGTGTAGGGATTGTCAAAATGAATTTGATATCAAAGACTATGCTTTCGAGTGCCCTCAATGCCAGGGGACGAATATCGATACGATCTCCGGTCAGGACCTGTCCATCGTCGAGATGGAAGTGGAATAGGGGACATTGAAGATTGAATATTGAACATTGAACATTGGGAAATTTAGAATTGAGAATTTAGGATTTAGAATTTAAAAAATTAGGTATTGACATATCTCGTTCGATTAACAGCATTTTCCTTGAACCCTTGAACCCTTGAACCCTTGAACCCTTGAACCCTTGAACCCTGAACCCTGAACCCTGAACCTTAAACCTATGGAGATGTACCTATATGAAAATATCGGTTGTCAAAGACATTCTGGAGGCCAACGATCGCATCGCCCGGGAAAACAGGGACCTGTTCGATGACAATGGCCTTGTTGTATTCAACCTCATGAGTTCCCCGGGCGCCGGAAAGACCAGCCTGCTGGAGCGGACTATCGATGCCATGAAGGGCGATGTGAAAATGGGCGTCATCGAGGGCGATATCCAGTCGACGCAGGATGCCGAGCGGATCGCCGAAAAGGGAATCCCGGTGGTCCAGATCAACACGGGGGGCGCCTGCCACCTGGACGGCAATATGATCCGGGATACCTTCAAGGAGTTCGATTTTGCCGCCCTGGACCTGCTGGTGGTGGAAAACGTGGGCAACCTGGTCTGCCCCGCCGAGTTTCAGGTGGGCGAGGATTTCAAGGCCATGATCCTGAGCGTGACGGAGGGGGAGGACAAACCCTCCAAATATCCCTTGATGTTCCGCGAGTCCAAGGTCCTTCTCATCAACAAGATCGATCTCATCCCGTACCTGGATATCAGCCTGGAGAGGTTTCGCGAAGAGGCCCTCAAGGTCAATCCCGATCTGACCATCTTCGAGGTGTCGTGCAAGACCGGCGAGGGGCTCGATGCGTGGTACGCGTGGCTCAAAGCTCAGGTAAAGGCCGGGAGTGCGGCCTGACGGCAAAATGACCAAGCGGGCAAAAGGGGCCGTCAGGGGCATTGTGCAGGGTGTCGGGTTCCGCCCGTTCGTCTACCAGCTGGCCCGTCGATACCATCTGGCAGGTTATGTGAGCAACACCGCCCAGGGGGTGGACGTTGAGGTGGAAGGCCCCGAATCGGACCTGCCTCGCTTTTTCGACGATGTCCGGTCCGAAAGTCCGCCCCTGGCCCATATTCGTTCCCTGGAATGGGAAGAGATCCCGGTCCTGAACGAGACGGGCTTCGTCATCCGCATGAGCAGGGGCGGGGCGGAACGTTCCGCCCTCATTTCTCCCGATGTCTGCACCTGCCCGGACTGCCTGGCGGAAATGAGGGACCCCTCGGACCGCCGCTACCGCTATCCCTTCATCAACTGCACCAACTGCGGCCCCCGTTACACCATTATCATGGACATCCCCTATGATCGGGCCGCCACATCCATGAAGAAGTTCGAGATGTGCCCGGCGTGCCGGAAGGAATACGACGATCCCGACAGCCGGCGTTTCCACGCTCAGCCCAACGCCTGCTGGGACTGCGGCCCGAAAGTCACCCTCAGGAACGGCGCCGGCGAACCCGTTGTCTGCCCCGACCCAGTGTCCGGGGCCATATCCCTGTTGACCGAAGGCGGCATTCTTGCCGTTAAGGGCCTGGGCGGGTACCACCTGGCGGTGGATGCCGCCGACCATAAGGCCGTTATCAGGCTTCGACGCAGAAAACACCGGGAGGAGAAACCCCTGGCCCTGATGGTCAAAGACCTGGAGACCGCCCGGGAGATCGCCCGGCTGAACGAAACGGAAGCCCGGTTGCTTGCCTCGCGCGAGCGTCCTATCGTGCTCCTCGGGAAGCGGCGATTCCACGGTCTTTCTCCGCAGATTTCCCCCAGGAATACCGACTTCGGTCTCATGCTCCCCTACACCCCGCTCCACTACCTGCTCATGGAAGGCCCTTACAAAGCCCTGGTCATGACCAGCGGGAATATGACGGAAGAGCCCGTTACCATCGATAACGGCGCCGCCCTGGAAGTCCTGGGCCGCATAGCCGACTATTTTTTGACCCACGACCGCGATATCTACCTGAGGAGCGACGATTCCGTGCTTCGGGTAACCGATGGGGTCCCCCGGCAGATCCGGCGTTCGCGCGGTTATGTGCCGGTGCCCATCTTTCTTTCCGAGGCGCTGACAGACCTGCCTTCGGTGCTGGCGGTGGGCGGGGAACTCAAAAATACGGTCTGTCTGACCAAGGAAAACCGCGCCTTTATGAGCCAGCATGTGGGCGACATGGAAAACCTGGAAACCCTGTCGTTTTTTGAACAGACCATCGCGCACCTCCGCCGCATACTGGAAATCCGACCCCGGGTGCTGGCGCACGACCTGCACCCGGACTACTTGAGTTCCAAATACGCAAAATCGCAAAAGGAACTGCCCACACAGGCGGTGCAGCACCACCATGCCCATATTGTGAGTTGCCTGGCGGAACACGGCGTCCAGGGGCCGGTACTGGGCGTGGCCCTGGACGGCACCGGGCTGGGGACCGACGGGCATATATGGGGCGGGGAGGTGATGTTGGCGGACCTCGCCTCATTCGAACGGAAGGCCCATCTGGATTACGCCCCGCTTCCGGGGGGCGACGCGGCGGCCAGGCATCCCTGGCGGATGGCGCTGGCCTATCTGGACAGGGCGTACGGTGATGCCCTCTTTGACCTGGATATCCCTTTTGTGGAGCGCATTGACGATCAGGAGGCCCGGATGGTCCTTCAGATGATCCGGAAAGGGGTTAACACGCCCCTGGTATCCAGCTGCGGACGGCTGTTCGATGCGGTGTCCGCCCTTTTGTGCCTGAGACACCGGATCGCTTACGAGGGTCAGGCGGCCATCGAGCTGGATATGCGGCAGAATCGAAAAGCGACCGGCCGCTACCCCTGGCGCACAGGACGGGACGAGGGCTGCCTCGTACTGCTTACGGACGACGTGGTTCGGGCGATTGTCGATGACATTTCAAAGGGCGTGTCGGCCGGGATCATCAGCCGCAGGTTTCACCGGACCCTCATTCACATGATGTCGGAGGTGGTTTGCCGGATCGGGGAAGAGACCGGCATTCGGGCGGCGGCGCTCAGCGGCGGGTCCTTTCAGAACGCCACGCTCCTCAAGGGCATGACCCGGACCCTGACGGAAAAGGGGTTCACTGTCTACAGCCATGCCCGGGTGCCCCCAAACGACGGTTGCATTGCGTTGGGGCAGGCGGTGTGCGCGGGGATGAGTGTGAGGGGCATTGAACATTGAAGATTGAAGATTGAAGATTGAAGATTGGGGATTGATTATTGTTAATCGATGATTGAAAATTGAAAAATTAGAATTTAAAATTTAGGATTTAGAATTTAGAATTTAA
>JAFDKD010000394.1 GCA_019307165.1 Deltaproteobacteria bacterium
CCTCGATTACGACAACGACAACGACCACGAGCACCGCTTAGCTGAGCACGAGCGGTTGTTAATGCAATATTTACCCACTGAAAACCCGGAAGAGCCTTTGCAAAGGGAAACTTAAAAGCCCTTGAGGCTACTGCCCTCTCCATGAAGTTTCCTGTTCGATCAGACTTGTCGGAGCGTAGCGGAGATCCCGCCGTCCTTGGGCGGGGCCATCCCTGCGGCCAGCGGCCCCGCTGACACCTGTCGAAGATCCCGCCGTTGTTTGGCGGGGACACCCGACACCCGACACCTGATGTACCTTTCTTAAACATGGTTTCTTAATTTCAATGCCGTGGGATGGGGATTCAGATACGTCTGCATGCTCAGGTAGGGCTCGCCGTACTTGCGGACGTAATGGGTGAACAGGGTGACGGGGACGACGAGCGGTATCAGACCCCGGTGATAGTCGGAGATGATGTCGAGGAGTTCGTGTTTTTCGTCGGGAGACAAGTGTTTTTTAAAGTAACCCATCATGTGCTGGAGCACGCTGACATTTTTTTTGATCGTCGTCTTCAATCGCAGCGTTTCCAGCAATAGTGTCTCGTAGGCGCTGTAGAGCGCTTTGGGTTTATACGTCTTTCCCTGCGCCACCAGCTTTCCCATGGCGCGATAGTGTTTCCGGCTTTTCGAAAGCAGTAAATACTTGTTTCGGGTGTGAAATTCCACCAGGTTCCCCACCGTCGGTCTTGTCCGGCGAAGTTCGCGCCAACGCTTGAGTGAAAAGATCGCTTCTATAAAGTTTTCCCTCAGCCTGGGATCGTGGAGCCGGCCCTCGTCCTCTACGGGCAGCAGGGGAAAGTGGCCCTTGAAGATGCGGGCAAAGATGCCCATGCCGGAATTTGTGGGCACGCCCTTTTCATTGAAGACCTTCACCCGTTCCATGCCGCAGGACGGCGACCGGCTCTTGAAGATGAAGCCGTTAAGGTTTTCCGCTTCCAACCGACGCACCCGGCGCCGGGCCCAGGGAACCATCCGGGCGGTCAAATCGCGCCTGGTCTGTATGGTCATCAAACTGGGGGATTCGGGGTCCCCTTCGAGTTGCATGACCTCCCGGGGGATGCCCAGACCGCATTCCGCCTCCGGGCAGACCGGCGCAAAGTCCACATACTGCCCCAGTGTGTCACGAATGAAACGGTCCAGCTTGTGCCCCCCGTCGTAGCGGACGTTTTCGCCGATAAGGCACTTGCTGACCCCAAGTTTGATTCGTTCTTCCATCCTCTCTACTTCCCCCCGAGTTTTTCTGCGAACTCATCCCGCATCACCCGCTTGAGCACCTTGCCGGCGATATTTCGGGGGAGTTCGTCCAGGATTACCACGTGCTGGATCCGCTGAAACTTCGCGCCCACCCTTTCGTTTATCCAGACCCTGATTTCATCGGGGGCCGCCTTGCCGGACTCCACCAATGTGACGGCGGCCACCGGGGCCTCCCCCCACTTTTCGCTGGGGATGCCGAATACGGCCACCTCCATAACATCCGGATGCCGGACCACCACTTCCTCGATGTCCTTGGGGTAAACGTTGACGCCGCCCGAAATCATCATGTCCTTTTTCCGGTCCACCAGGTAGAGAAAACCGTCCTCGTCCACGTATCCCATGTCTCCGGTGTACAGCCATCCGTCGATGACGGCTTCTCTGGTCAGGTCCGGGCGCTTGTAGTATTCGGACATCATAATGGGACCACGGCCCACGATCTCGCCCACCTCGCCCGGCGGCACCTCTTGGCGCTTCTCGTCCGTGATGCGCATTTCATAGAACGGGGGCGGCACACCTACCGAACCGGGTTTGGCGTCAAAATCGTTCTTGTCCAGTATGGTGAGAAACCCCTCGGTGAGGCCATAGAGGTCGTAGATCCTCCCCGGCAAGTGGCGATTCAACTCATCCTTGTGCTCCTGGTGCAGGGGCGCGCCCACGTTACAGATCATTTCGAGAGACGACAGGGCCTCCGGAGCAAAGTCCTCGTGATGCATGATGGCGATGATCTGGGCCGGCACCATAATGGTATGGGTGACCTTTTCCTCGGCAACGGTCCGGATAAATTCCGCGGCGTCGAACTGGCGGTGGAGGATGTAGGTGGCACCCAGGAACAGGCACGGCATCAGGGTGACAAAGGCCCCGTTGAACACGAGGGCGCCCGTGTGGATGAAGACGCTCTCCGGCGTCATCCGAAAAGCGGTGGCCCCCAGGTTGCAGTAATAGGAACGGATCCGGTGGGTGTGGACGATTCCCTTGGGCTGCCCCGTGGTACCGCTGCTGTAGACAATATTGAACATGTCATCCCCGTCGATGTCTATGCCCACGGGGTCCAGGTCGCCGGCGGCCGCGGTCAGGTCGTGGTAGTCGCGGTACCCGGGCGTATCGTTGCCGTCGATCAGGATAAACCGGTCCGAAGGAATATTGGCCAGTTCTTGGCGGATCTGCTCCAGTGTATCGACAAACGCGGACGAGGTGATGACCATGACCGCGTCCGAATCGTCCAGCAGCGACTTGAGTCCCTTGCCCAGAAGCAGGGTGCTGAGAGGCACCACCACGGCGCCGATTTTGGAAACGGCCCAATAGGTTTCGAGCAGTTCCATACAGTTGGGAAGCAGGGTCGCGATCTTGTCGCCTTTTTGGACGCCCATATCCAGCATGGCGTTGGCCAGGCGGTTGACATTGCGGTTGTACTCCCTGTAGGTGAGCCTGTGATCGTCGATAATAAGTGCGAGTTTGTCCGGCCGGTACCGTGCATGCCGGCTGAGCAGTGTGCTGATGTCCATGGAAATGGCCTCCTTTTCAATGGCATTTATTCCATCTGCAAAGCCGGGTCCTATGGGCCCGGATCTTTACTCCGGTTCTCGCCGGAATGACGCCGACTATACCACCAGCAGGGTGCCGGATGGAAGTCGAAAATCCGGAAAAAGACATTGACACGAAGTGTATCATTGAATAAAATTCGCAAAAAATATTGAAAATATATGGATGTTAACGAAATTCATTCGGGTGGAGGAGCGGATATGAAACAATACAAATTCCTGTTCACCTGCGCGATGGTCGCAGCAGTCGTTCTCTGTCACGGGGCATTGGTTTGCGCCGCCACCGTAGAACTCCCCGTGGGCCTCAACGGGCCGTTCACATCCAGCGTTTATTGGTCGGGGGTTGGATTGGCTGATGGGGATGATTTTGATGTTGAAGATGCCTTCGGGTTTGGATTTGATGACGCTTATGACGGCTTTTGGAAATTGGCGGTGGACGGGACGGATTATGAGCCGGCAGCGGACGCCGATCTCGTTTCAACGGAATATGGGAAGACTGTGACCGGCTCCACCGTGGCGATGTCGGGCATGAACGTTACCCAGCAATATACGGCCTTCTGCTTTTCGCCCACCTTGCGGGTTTGGATTACCGTGGAGAACCCCACCGGGTCGGCCATTACCGTGCCGATCATTGTTTCAGGCGATTTGGGCTCCGATGATGACACCACCGTCGAGGCCACCAGCAGCGGTGATGCCACATTTGATGCTTCGGACCGGTGGCTGGTCACGGACGGGGACCCGGATGATCCCGTCAACACCTTTGTATTTTTCGGGCTGGGCAGTCCCGCAGCAATGCCCACGGCGGCCGAGCTTGCAAACGACGATGAAATAGACGTGGATTTTCAAGTCACGGTCCCTGCTCATTCGACCCGTTACCTCCTGTTCTTTTCACAGGTCAGCCGCACAGTGGGAGACGCCATCGGTGGGGTGTCGGAATTCAACAGCCTCCCCGCACTTGAGGAAGCCGGGTTGCTCTGCGGACTCAACAGGGGAGAGTTGAAGGACGCATTGAACTGGAATGGATATGTGCCGATTCCCAGCCTCGGCAAATGGGGCATGGTTTTTCTGGTGGTTTTGATGGTGGGTTTCTCCTTTCGTCAGGTGAGAAAGCGAATCAGGGTCCGGTAGCAATTTAACCTGTATTTCCTGAAACCAAAAAACGGGGCGGGGCCTCCAAGAGGTCCCGCCCTTTTTTATTTTCTCTCGCTAAGGTGCGCAAAGAACGCCAAGAATGGAAATTTAGAATTTAGAATTGAGAAATTAGAAATTAGAAATTAGAATTTGATAAATTGAGATGTTGACATGCCGTGTTCAGTTGACATTTTTTTCTGACACCTCATATGTAACTTCCCCCCATAGCAGTGGCTTCTGCGGTTGCTAATGGTTTGACATTATAGCCCATTTCGGCGAGAGCCTTGGTATAGTATGTTAGTCTG
>JAFDKD010000395.1 GCA_019307165.1 Deltaproteobacteria bacterium
TTTTCGAGTCGCCTTGTTCAACCTCTTTTGAATTTTGCTTGACATTTTGCATTTGAAATGCATAATTTCCACCAAGGAGATTGACCATGAGTCCGACTTATATCAAGAGATCGCTGGAACCGGTCCTCAAAAAGTCCGTCTCCGAGTTCCCCGCCGCGGTACTGACCGGACCGCGTCAATCCGGCAAAACAACGCTCCTGCAGCATCTCTTCGGAAGGCGTTACCGTTACGTGTCCCTGGAACCGCCGGATGTCCGAGCGTCCGCTGAGGGAGACCCGCGCACCTTCCTCGAAATGTACCCGCCTCCCGTGATATTCGATGAGGTGCAGTACGCTCCCGACCTGCTTCCCTACATCAAAGAGAAGATCGACGGCGACCGGCACAAGAACGGGCAATTCCTGTTGACCGGCTCACAGAACCTTTTGCTCATGGAGAAGGTGACCGAGTCATTGGCAGGCCGTGCCGCGATGCTTCGCCTCTTGCCGCTTTCAAGGCGGGAGTCCGAAGGAAGGCCGCGGATTTCCCTCCCATGGGAGACCAAGCGGCGGTTGTCTCCGGGAAAACCCTTCACATATCGAGAGCTTTGGGAAAAATTCCTGAGAGGCGGGTATCCGGAACTTGCCGCACATCCCGGTCGGGATGCAAACTTGTGGCATGCGAGTTACGTCCAGACGTACCTCGAACGGGACGTGCGCACGCTCAGGCAGGTCGGGGACCTGTCTCAGTTCCAGAATTTCCTCCGGACCCTGGCGGCCAGAAGCGCCCAGCTTTTGAATTTGACCGATGTCGCTCGGGATCTCGGTGTTGCTGTCAACACGGCCAAGGAATGGCTATCCGTGCTGGAAGCTACTTACCAGGTGATCGTGCTTCGGCCGTACTTCGCCAACGTCGGTAAACGGCTCGTCAAGACACCGAAAGTTTATTTCACGGATGTGGGCATACTCTGCTACCTCGCCGGCCTGAAGGACCCCGAACATGCGGCTTCCGGTCCCATGGGCGGAGCAATCATGGAGACCGCGGTGCTCTCCGAGATCGTCAAAACGCTCACGCACCGTGGTGTCGAGCCGCAGGTCTACTTCTGGCGGACCACTGCGGGAACGGAGGTGGATTTCGTGGTAGAGACCGGGGGAAAGCTGGTGCCCATCGAGGTGAAGCTGTCAGCTACCCCGCGTCCAGCCATGGCTTCGGCAGTCAAGATTTTCCAGAAGGACCTGGGCGAGAAGGCAATGCCCGGTTATGTGGTCCATCCCGGAGACATCACCCTTCCTCTGGGACCTGGTGTGACTGCCCTGCCGTTTTCGAATTTGTAGATTCTCGAAGACAGCTTCATTTTCCCCTCGTTGCAGTGTAGGATTGCCTTCCTCGTTCTCGTCCGGCGTAAACCCGGCTCTTTGAAGTCGTAGCAAACCGAAAACGGGTCAAAGCTTCGTTTGACCTTTCTCGAGAATCTCTTCTACTTTTTTTACCCTCACCCTTTCAATGTTCGCATGACCAAGTTAAATGGACTCGTCAAAAGTCGTCACCCCGGCGCCCGTCCTCCGCAGTAGCTCTGCTACGGAGGATGGAAAAGCCGGGGTCCAGGTCAGACATAGGGTTCTGAAAACACTGGATTCTCCGATAAATCGGAATCTTCGACTGGCTGCAGTTTATCCCGTACATAGTGCGGGGCCGGAATGACAAGAAATGGGGTTTTTACAATCCCCGCATCGATTCCGGGCGAAGGAGACTCGGGTCCTTCATGGCGTTCCGGATCGTCCGGAGCAGGGCCTCCTTATCCCGGGGGAGGGTGCCCCGAAGGGGCAGATAATTTGAAGCATGGTTGGTTCGAAAGATGACAGGCCCGGGGGCGTCGATGTTCATGACCATAAATTCGAGTTCTTTTAAGATCTCAAGGGGCTCGGTGAGAAGCTCGAATTCTCCCTTTTTGATCATCTCGTCCATGGGCGTGTTCGGCACAACCATAAGGGTGAGCGCGGCAAAAAAGGTCGAGTTCATTTTCCCGGCGGCCTTTCCCGTATTGACGGCGTGCTGCTCGGTCAGCCTTTTTCCGCCAAGCCCTATAATGACCGTGACCGAGGTCTGAATGCCCGCCCTGTTCGCCTTTTTCACGGCGTCGATCTGCTCCTGAACGCTCACGCCCTTATTGACAAGATCCAGAACCTCCTGGTCGCCGCTCTCCAGGCCGATGAAGACCAGGGTCAGTCCCGCTTCATGAAGCTGCCCCAGTTCCTCATCGCTCTTTCGAAGGATATCCTCACAGCAGGCATAACAGGAGACCTGCCTGAGATTCGGAAATGATTCATAGCATGCCTTCAATATTTTCAGGAGTTCAGGCGTCTTTATAATCAGGGCATTCGAATCCAGAAGGAAAATCCTTTCGAGGATGGTCCCATATTCCCGGCGCCCAATCTCAATATCCTCAAGGATGTCACGCGTCGGCCGGATCCTGAACCGCTTTTCAGGAACGGTTTTATGAAACACATAGGAATTGCAGAAATAACATCTGCCGGCCGCGGCCGACGAGCACCCCACCGTTGCCTGAATCAAGAGGGAAGAGGCCTCACTGGGCGGGCGATAGACCGGTTCGGCATAGAACATCTCGTTTCGTGCGGTATTTTCGTTCATGAATAATTCATTCCTCGACTTTCCTCATGAGTGCTTTTTCAGTGGTATGATGAAAAAAAGTATAGGGAATGGGGTGCGTCCTGTCAATGAGGATGGGGTCACATCTTGTTTTGTGAATTCTGGATTGATATGCTTACCTGTCTTTGTTTTGTCTCGGAGAGGGGAGATAGCGATACCTTGACGAATAGAGTATGATGGCGCTTAATACCATGTCCTTGCACGCGGAAATGAGGGCTGGGACATTTTCTATGACGATAAAGATCGGAGAGGGTTTTGGGGTCCCAATGTCTTCAAACCTATGAGGAGTAGGAGGGCAATGATGAACCAGAAAATGGGGAGTAGAAACACAGCAATAGGCATATTGACCGCACTACTGGTAGCCTCACTCATCCTTGTTTCAATAATTTATTGGAAGCATCTCAACACGAAAGATGCCCTTCAAGCCACTGAGAAGAAATTGCTTCACCTGAATGAAAACCTTATTCCCTCCAAAAACGCCAAGATTACGGATCTTCAGAAAAAGCTTGAGAAAGAGAAGGCTGCGAACGAAGCCCGTTTAGCGCAACTGAAAGCCAGATATGACGCCGATTTATCCCAAATTGAGGAACTGAAAACCACAAGGGAAAAAATGGTTGCGCTCAATAAAATGCTTTATGCGAGGGATCAAACCGTTTCTCAACTGGAAGAAAAACTCGAAAGTCTAGAGGGTGATTTTGAAGAGGAAAAGAGGATCCGCAATGCTCTAAGCGTTGAACTCTCATCCAAAGATGCCTTGGCGGCATCCCTGCAAAAGGAACGCGATAGAAATCAGTCGAACATTGCATATCTCGAGGAAGAAATGGCAAAAGGCAGGAGCGAAATCCAAAGGCTCCATGAGCAGCTTTCTGCGCTTAGAGGAGATAAAGAGATCGCTGTTAGCGAAATGGGCCGATTGAAGTCAACCTATGATAAGCTTATTTCAGACCTGCACACACAGCTCAAAAATAATCAGGTGGCCATCAAGACTTACAAAGAGAAGATTTCCGTCACTTTTGTAGATCGCATTTTATTCGATTCCGGTAAAGCAACTATCAGCCCGGAAGGAAGACGGGTATTGAAAAAAGTGGGTCAGGCCTTAAAAGAAGTCCAGGACAGGCAGATTCGTGTCATAGGACATACGGATGACATCCCGATCATGGAGGCATATCGCCATAAATTCCCGACAAATTGGGAGCTTTCCGCTGCCCGCGCTGCTGCAGTGGCCCGTTATTTTCAAAATGATATCGGCCTGGATCCGGTGAATCTTGAAGCGGTAGGGCGTTCCTTTTACCAGCCCATTGAAAGCAATGAAACGGATCAGGGACGTGCGCAGAATAGACGTGTCAATATTATTATCGGACCCAAAATAAAGTAATCGACCTGCCCGCAAAGCCCACAGATCTTAGGGGTGGGATCAGGAATAATCCAAAACCCGTGATTCTCCTCCGAGTTTACCCTTTAGTTGCATAAATAAAATGGCAAAATGGGTTTAAAACCAATAATGATAGACCTTTTCCACCTTTTCAACTTGCATTTTGGAATTCACCGAAAGTGGTGGCATCATGAAGCTAATGGAAAGTTGCCATTTTATTTACCCTTCGGGAAAGCCGAGGATACCCCA
>JAFDKD010000396.1 GCA_019307165.1 Deltaproteobacteria bacterium
GAGAGAACGAAGTACCGCCAGCTTGGACAGCTGGTCCAGGGCCGCAACGATCAAGGCCGGCCAGATGATCAGACGGACGTATTTCCTCTTTAGTTGCAATGTCGGGGTCATTTTCGATTCCGCGTCATGCCGTACCGGCCAAAGCGTCGGCGCATCGTCTGCAGATGGAGGGGTGCCCGTCCACCTCCCCCACGGTGGGGTCATGTACCCAGCAGCGCTCGCATTTGGGGTCATCGGCCGGGGCCACGGCCACCTTGAGGCCGGACAAGTCGCTGTCGGGAACATCGGCCATGGCATCCAGGGGTTTTGTGGTGACGGATGAGACGATGAACAGCGAACGTAAGCGGTCCGCATAGGGCTCGAGCGCTTCTCCCAGTTCGGGTGACAGCCCGAGAACAACGGCGGCGTCCAGGGCGTGGCCGATGGCTTTTTCCTTTCTTGCCAGCTCCAGGGTCTTGGTGACCTCTTTTCGAACCGCCAGGATGCCTTCCCATCTCTCGGCCAGTTCGGGGTCTTTAGTGTGGTCATTGACGGGCAGAAACATGTCCGCGTGAACGCTGGCGATGCGGTCTTCGCCTTTCATGTACTGCCAGATTTCATCGGCGGTGAAGGACAGGACCGGCGCCATCAGCCGCACGAATGCTTCCAGGATGTCGTGTATGGCTGTCTGAGCGGACCTTCGGGCAAGAGACGCCGCCGGCGACGTGTAGAGACGGTCCTTGATGATGTCCAGGTAAAAGGCGGATAAATCCAAAACGCAGAAGTTGTGCAGGCTGTGGTAGACCAGATGGAATTCGTAATCTCCATAAGCTCGTTGGACCCGCTCGCTCAGTTCTTGGAGGCGGTTCAGTGCCCAGCGGTCCAGCTCCTCCATCCGGTCGTACTCGACCCGGTCTTCAGCCGGGTTGAAGTCGCTGAGGTTTCCCAGAAGATAACGGCATGTGTTTCGAATCCGGCGGTAGGCCTCGGTCATGCGCTGGATGATCTCCTTGGACAGACGGATGTTGTCGCGATAATCCTCCCCCGCCACCCACAGACGCAGAATCTCGGCGCCGTGCGATTTGATCAGTTCGTCGGGCGCGACCACATTGCCGGCCGATTTGTGCATGGCCTTTCCGGTGCCGTCCACAACGAAACCGTGTGTCAGCACGCCCTTGTACGGGGCCTCGCCCCGGGTGCCCACGGAGCATAGAAGCGAACTGTGGAACCATCCGCGGTGTTGGTCGCTGCCTTCCAAATAGAGATCGCAGGGGCTCTCCAGGTAATCCCGCTTTTCCATGACCGCCGCATAACTGGTGCCCGAATCGAACCATACATCCAGGATGTCGGTTTCCTTCTTAAAACGGGCGCCCCCGCATTCCGGACACGTGGTACCTTCCGGCATGAGGGCCTCTTCCGTTTCTGAAAACCAGACATCCACGCCGCTTTTCTCCGTCATCTCCGCCACATGTTCGATGATCTCTTGGGATATGACGAGCGCCCCGCAGTCGCGGCAATAAAACACCGTAATGGGCACGCCCCAGGTCCGCTGCCTCGAAATGCACCAGTCCGGGCGATTGGCGATCATGGCGTAGATGCGGTCCCTTCCCCAGGAGGGTATCCACGACACCTTGTCAATAGCGGCCAGGGCCTTTTGACGCAACCCGGTTTTATCCATGGAAATAAACCACTGCTCCGTGGATCGAAAAATGACCGGCTGCTTGCACCGCCAGCAATGGGGATATTCATGGGTGATACTTTGCTCTTTGAGCAGGGCGTGCTCCTCCCTGAGCTTGTCGTTGATGAGCCGGTTCGCTTCGAATACTTGTTGGCCGGCAAAGTGCCCCACATCCTTTGTAAAACGCCCCTCGTCATCCACCGGGGAGTAGATCTCCAGCCCGTAGGCCAGCCCGGTTTCGTAGTCTTCCCGTCCATGGCCGGGGGCCGTGTGGACGCAGCCGGTGCCGGCCTCCAACGTGACGTAAGGGGCCGACACGATGACCGAGGGACGGTCGTAAAGGGGGTGGCGGGCTTCCAATTTTTCCAGGTCGCCGGCCGTCATTTCGGCGATGATCCGATAAGGCGTCGCACCAAAGCTTTCCATGCACGGGTCCACCAGGCCCTTGGCCAGGATGAAAACCTCCCCCTCGGGTGTTTCGGCGGCCACATACTGCAGGTCGGGGTGAAGTGCGATGGCCAGGTTCGCCGGGATGGTCCAGGGCGTCGTTGTCCAGATGACCACGGATACGCGCTTACCCTTCAGCTCCGGGAACGATTCTCCCAGGTCGGAGATCATGGGAAACTTCACGAAGATGGAAGGCGACGTGTGTTGCTCGTATTCCACTTCCGCCTCAGCCAGGGCCGTCCGGCAGGAGATGCACCAGTAAATGGGCTTTTTGCTTTTTACCAGGCTGCCGTTCAATGCGAATTTCCCGAACTCCCGAACGATGGTGGCCTCATAACCATAGTCCATTGTCAAGTAGGGCCTGTCCCACTCCCCGAGTACCCCGAGTCGCTTGAATTCGTTCCGTTGAATGTCGATGTACTTCTCCGCGTACTTCCGGCAATACTGCCGGATTTCCACCTGCGACATGTTTTTTTTTGCGGCGCCCAGTTCCTGGTCCGCCTTGTGCTCGATGGGAAGTCCATGGCAATCCCAACCCGGGACATAAGGGGCGTCGAATCCGGCCATCTGCCTGGATTTGATAATAATGTCCTTGAGGATCTTGTTGAATGCCGTGCCCATGTGGATGTTGCCGTTGGCATAGGGCGGACCGTCGTGGAGATCGTAGCGGGGCCGGCCTTTCGAGGTTTGGCGGATGAGTCCGTAGAGATCCTCCCGCTCCCACCTGGCAAGGAGTTCGGGTTCGTTTTTCACCAAGTTCGCCTTCATGGGGAAGTCCGTCTTGGGGAGATTGAGTGTTTGCTTGTAGTTCATGAAGTCTGCCTCCTGGAAATTCATTCCATTTGCGAAACCTGGTCCTCTGGGCCAGGTCAGAGTTGTTTGGCTATGCCATTGCGGAAATGCGAACGATGAAGTGAGCTAGAGTTCTGAGTGAGCTAAAGTTGTGGAAGAGCTTCGCTCATCAATCATATGAAATGTCAAAAAGCCCGTCACTCTAGGCACTTTAGATCACTTTAGTCACTTACAGGACTCGGTGATTAACAAGGCCCCCTATGGTGGCGACCCGGCACTCAACCTCAAACCCGAAGTTTTATAGAGTCAAGGCGTTAGCTTTTAAACCGGCACATTGCCAAACCGGACATCATGTCCACAAGTTGAGTGCCGGGTCCTGTGGGCTCGGATCTTTACAATCCATTAAGCTAACAAATAAACGATTCGGGGTCAAATTCATATTGGAGAAAGCATCGGTTCGCGGGGGCCCTTAACCACCGGCAAGGCGTCGTTGACACCCTGACGCGATAAGGGTATGAGGGGGGCGTGCGTTTCCGTTTAGAGAATATCGAATATCGAACAAGGAATGTCGAATGTCGATGTAAGGAATGTCGAATCAGGTTTTAACACCCAGTTGCCGGATCATATTGTCGGCGAAAGAGAGGATGTGGCGCCGTTGTAGACGCCCGGCATAAGCAGGGCAGGTGCACTGCATATTGGGAAGGCTCCGGATGAAGTATTCGCACTTGACCCAGTCCTCACCCAGTTCCACGGCAAACACGTGGGGTCGGCAGTTTTTATGCGCCAGTTGGTCCGCGCTGAGGAGATCGTCCGGAATCTGTGCCCAGAAAACCTGATCCAGCCGGGAGGAAACGGTGTTCTCCTTCAGGTAGGCCCGGATATTGGCCATGTCGTCGGGAAGTATTTCATCGATCAGGTAGGCCCTCATGCAGGGTTCCCTTTTTCAGACGCCTCCAGCCTGGCGCCCCATACGGCCGCGTCCATGACGGCATAAAGCCACAGGGCCAAAAAGGCTGAGCCGAGTACCCACAGCGCCGTCGGGTCTTCGGTTTTGAGGCTTTCCACAAATGCACCCACATCCGGGGGGAACGTTTTGGCCTTGTCCATGGCCGCGCTCATCATGATATAAAACTTGACCGTGCCGATAACAAAGAGAATAAATAACGCCCCGAGAATGGGCGCGGCCTTTTTCAGGTGACCATTGACGACCTGCCCGAGACCGGGAATAACGAACGCGGAGCAAATCGGTGCGAGAAGGGCTTTTTTCATGCCGGGCAGCATATGGCAGACATATGCGCTTGTCAATGGCGTCAACCGGCGGTGGAGGCGGGATAAAGGGCATTGAAATCGGATTTCATGGAGGCCCATTAGAGGTGTCAGGTGTCAGTAAGACAAGGTGTGCCCGCACAAGGACGGCGGGGAATCAACCTGTCATTCCCGCATGCATTTAGCGGGAATCCAGAGAACCTGAATGGAAGGATTTGTATTTTGATTTGATATGATGCTGGGTCCCCGCCAAATTCATGCGGGGACGACAAGAAGGGGGCGGATCGGAGATCCTTCCGTTTTTGGGCGAGCACGACAACGAATGCCCTTGTCTTGGCGACCTTTGCGTTCTTTGAGAGAGAAAATCAACCTCGGCGTGACCCTGAACCCTGAACCTTTGAACCTCTGAACCCCGCGAAGTTTCATATGGATTGAACATTGAGGTTTGCTAACTAAACGCCATGTCACCCATCATTTCACAAGTTCAAGTGAATATCCCGTTTCGGATGCTGGTCGAAACACACCTGGACCGGTTTGTCAAAGAGGGGTTAAATCCCGAGATCGGCCTGGATGCTGAGGCCCTGGACCGATATGAGCATTCGGATTTCAAAGGCGTGGCGGATGAACTGCGCGCCGCCGGTGCGACCATCACCGTTCACGCGCCGTTCATGGATCTTTCGCCCGGTTCTCCCGATCCCCGGATTCGCGCGGTCGCCGATGAAAGGTTCGAGCAGGCCCTGGCCGTTATACCGCTTTTTCAACCCGTGACCATGGTATGCCACGCCGGCTTTAGCGAGCGGCGATACGGGCACATGAGGGACCTGTGGCTTGAACACAGTTTGGCATTCTGGGCCCGTGTTTGCGAACGATTGAGCGCGGCGGGTGCCATGCTGATGATCGAAAATGTCTACGAAGCGGACCCTGAAGACCTGCAACCACTTTTTGAATCCCTCGATGCCGGTCGGGTCGGTTTCTGCCTGGATACGGGTCATCAGTCGGCCTTCGGCCACAGGGCACTTGAGGATTGGCTGAATATTCTCGAACCGTACCTGGGCCAGGTCCACCTGCACGACAACCAGGGCGCTCGGGACGACCATCTGGCCGTGGGCAGCGGAGGCATCGATTTTGACAAGCTTTTCAATCGCCTGGCGCGAATGGGCCGCCGCCCGCTTATTACCCTGGAACCCCATCGGGAAGAGGACCTGGCGCCGAGCCTGGCATATTTGGAAAGGGTGTGGCCATGGCGAGGCGCCTGAACCACCAGCTAGACGCCACCTCCCCGCTTTCGCGGGGGGACGTCTGCGGCGTTGGATATCAATGGACAAAGAGCAAAGCGCTTGGAATGAGAGGTTTTTATTGGCATAGATCGGCGCTTGAGATAGCATGCCTGATTTATTCCATCTGCAAAACCTGGTCCTCTGAGCCAGGTCAGAGTTTTCCGGCTATGCCATACCGAAAATGCGGGCCATGAAGTGAGCTAGAGTTCTAAGTGAGCTAGAGTGAGCTAAAGTGGTGGAGGAGCTTCGCTCATCCATCATATTGATTGTCAAAAAATCCTTAACTTTAGGCACTCTAGTCACTTTAGATCACTTTAGTTACTTTCAGGGCAGCAAAGAAATTGAGAATTGAGAATTGAGAATTGAAAATTGGTTGTGGCCCGGCACTCATCTTGAATGAACGCGTCTGCCCTATAAGACTTCGGTTTTGAGATTGAGTGCCGGGCATCCATAAATCTTCAATAACTCAATGTTCAATATTCAATGTATAGGGGGCGGCCTCAAAGCCGGGCGCGCCGCGGCGAAGCTGCTCTTTAGCGAAGCCGGGTCCATAGGACCCGCGGGTCCTATGGACCCGGATCTTTACCTATAATACCGGGGCTTCACAGTCTGGATTTTCAGTTTTCAGGGCCCCCGGCGGTTTTGCTTTTCACCCGGCCCCTGTCTTCCGTGTTAAACCGGTAAATTATTTCGTTTTTCTTGATGAGGTTGAGTTCCTTTCTGGCCACGGAAGCCAGATAATCCATGTCATGGCCCAGGCGATCGATTTCGTCCAGCAGGGCCTGGTTCGCCTCAGTCAGCTTCAGGATGCGGGCCACGTAAAGCTGCCGTTCCCGGTCCGTGCGGTACAGGTGGACGAGTCCCTGCTTTCCAAAACCGAGCCATGCCGCCGGCGGCGCCAAAACGCAGAGAAAAAAGAGGGCGATTTTCAGCAGTTTTTTGTTTTTTAGTTCCATAATGTCATGCTGCGTGAGGCGCCTTCGCGAAACGGGTTCCGCGATGGCCCGCCCGCCAGGATTCGCTCCAACATATCATCCGAATTTCCCATCGCATTCTCCCTTGAGTGTCCGTTTTTCAGGGGCCGCCATGTTTATTCCATCTACAAAACCTGGTCCTCTGGCCAGTCGAAGATCCCGTGTAGCGGGGGTCAGAGTTTTCCGGCTATGCCAATGCGGGAATAAGGTTTCCCCGCCCAACAACGGCGGGATCTTCGACAGGTGTCCCGTCTTCGCTGCTTCGCAGCTACGCCGTGGCAAGCAGTGTTCAGGTGTCAGTA
>JAFDKD010000397.1 GCA_019307165.1 Deltaproteobacteria bacterium
TGCCCCTTTCAGTCTTTTCTGGACGGTCAAAAAGGTACGCAGTCCCGCACTGCTGACGTAATTCACGTCATGCAGGTCCGCGATGATCGTACGGGCCCCCGCCGTAATCTGCGCCTCGATTTTCTCCTCCAGTTCGGGCGCAGTCATGCAGTCGATCCGCCCTTTCACCCGTACCCAGGTAGCGCCTCCGGCCTCTTCAATAATGACATCCAACACGCTTCAACCCCTTTTCTGCCTTTCCCGACGTTCATTTTCCGTGGGGTCGGGAGGGCTTGCCCCTTCATCTGCAACGTTAGGTTTTCCAGTTCGCTTTCAAGATGAGTTCCCCCCGGCCGCTCCCGGCCTGGTGAGCCGCTTCAAATCCCACGGCACCCGTTCCCTGTAATCCTCGCTTCGCAATCCGCAAATATGATTCGCGCACACGGGGCAATCCGGGTCCGCGCAGGGGTCCAGGTGTATGAGAACGCTCGCTCTCCCCTGAAAATGGTCAATCAATGCTTTTTCGAGTTGCTTGCCTTCCCGGTGCGCCTCCTCCAGGCTGAGATATCGGGGCAGTATCAGGTGAAAATCCATATGCACGAAGGCCCCCGACAGCCATGCCCTGAGTTGGTGGACATCGATCCAGTCATCCTCTCGGTGCTCGATGAGAAAAGACCCGATTCTTTCCATCAAGTCCGGGTCCGCCTTATCCATGAGACCGGCGAAGGACTGGCGCACCAGCTTTGCCCCGGAAAACAAGATATTCACACCCACAAGACAGGCGATGAGGCCGTCCAGCCAATACACCCCGGTCAGATGAACCAGGAACAGTCCCAGTACCAAAGCACCGGATGTATAGACATCCGTCAAGATATGCCTGCCGTCGGCCGTAAGCGCCAATGAATGGGTCCGCCTGCCCACCTTGACCAGACCGATACCCAGGGCCAGGTTGACCAGTCCGACGCCCGCAAGAATCAACAGGGCGAAAGGCAGTTGAGGCAGGCGGGCCGGATTGAAAATATGAGACAGGCCCAGCTTGAAAATACCCACCGATGCAATGATAATCAAGGCCCCTTCAAAGCCGGCGGAAAAATACTCCATCTTGCCGTGCCCATAGGGATGACTTTTGTCCGGCGGCTTGGCGGCGAACAGGATGCTTACCAGGGCGAAAGCGCCGGCCACCACATTGATGATCGATTCCAGGGCATCCGAAAATATGGCCGAGGAATGGGTGAGCCGATAAGCGTAAAACTTGGCGAGCATCAGCGCGACCCCAATGACGACCGACAAGCTGATGGCAACAACGCGGGCCCTTATGTCGTTTTGGTTTCCTGACCTCATGGTTCCGGCAGCCGACATGAACTCATTGTGTTAGCTAATCGCAGATTTTCTTCATCAACCACAAAGCAAATCAAAACAAGGGGTCACTCGAACCCTATTTCCTGCTTCGTGATCTTCGTGGTGATAATTACCTTTAACATTTCTCCCGGGCCTCACTACTTCCTACTGCTTATGCCTTACCCCCCACCCCCATCACTCCCTACCCCTGTATCCTTCCATATATTTCCGTCATGCGCCGCAGCTCATCTGCTACTTCCGGCGTCAGCTGCTCTTCCGTCAGGCGCCACTCCCAGTTTCCCCTGGGCGTGGCCGGCACGTTCATGCGGGCCTCCGCGCCAAGGCTCAGGATATCCTGCATGGGGATAATGGCGGTATCGGCCACCGACATCATGGCCAGCCTGACCAGTTCCCGGGCGGCGCTTTCCGGCGCCAGCGTCCTGCCCGCGTACCGGGAAAGCCTTTCCTTCTCTTCCGGGCTGGCCTCCTTTTCGAACCATCCACCGGCCGTGTTGTTGTCATGGGTCCCGGTGTAAACCAGGCAGTTTTTCACCAGGTTGTGCGGCGCGTAGGGGTTGGTTGGCAGGTCCGGGCCGAACGCGAACAAAAGAAGTTTCATGCCGGGAAGACCGAAGCGTTCCATGACCGCCGTGACGTCGGGGGTAATATAACCCAGATCTTCGGCGATCAGCGGCGCGCCGGGAAATTCCCTGAAAACAGCTTCCAGAAAATCTTCGGCCGGCCCCGCCTCCCATTTGCCGTTAATCGCCGATTTTTCTCCCGAAGGCACCTCCCAGTAGGCCACGAGACCTCGAAAGTGATCGATCCGCACCATGTCGAACAACTCGAAGTTTCGCCTCAATCGAGCCAGCCACCACGCGTACCCGCTCTCCTTCAAAACGTCCCAGCGGTAGATGGGATTGCCCCACAGCTGTCCCGTCTCGCTGAAGTAGTCGGGCGGAACGCCCGCTCCCACGTAGGGGCGCTTTGTTTCATCCAATTTAAAAAGCTCGGGATGGGACCACAGGTCCGCGCTGTCGTAGTCCACATAAAAAGGGAGGTCCCCGATGACAAGAATGCCCCTGTCGTTGCAGTACTGCTTTAACGACATCCATTGATCGTAGAAGACATATTGGTAAAATATCTCCTTTTCCACCGGGTCCCGAAGTTCTTCGCGGGCCTTTGAAAGGGCGTCGGGATGCCTGTCCCGCAGTTCCACGGGCCAGTTGCCCCACATCTTGTTGTTGTACCGTGACGAGAGTGCCTTGAACAGGGCAAAATCTTCCACCCACGATACGTTCTCCTCCCGAAACCGGGCAAGCGCCCGGCCTTTTTCGCCATCCAGGATACGCACGTATGCCTTTTTCAGGAGTTGGTCCTTGAAAGCGCCGGCAACGGCATAATCCACTCGTCCACCGGGGAACGGAAAATCTGCTTCCAGGTCCGATTCGGACAGGAGACCGTCCCGAACCAGAAGCTCGGGACTGATAAACAGAGGGTTTAAAGCAAAGGCCGAATTGCTGTGATAGGGGGAATTGCCGTGGGCCGTGTCAGTGGGACTGAGCGGCAGTATCTGCCAGAAACGCTGGCCGGCACGGGCCAGAAAATCGGCAAACCGGTAGCTCCACGGGCCCAGGTCTCCCACGCCGAACGGAGACGGCAGGGAGGTGATATGCAGGAGAATGCCGCTCGATCTCCCCAGTATCTGATTTGCAGTGGCGCTCAACCGATCACGCCCCCTCGTCGATCGGTTCGCCCGTGGTCCAGTCGAATGTCCCTTCGTCCCGCTCCTTCACCGCCTGCTTCCACCCCACGGTCTCGCTGCGCTTTTTAAACATCATCCCTTCCGGGGAATGGCGCGTGATGCCGTCAAAAAGGGTGGCGAACATCTGCGTGTTCCTGAGCCCCATGTTCTCCATGGCCTGATTGATCATGAGCTTCTGCATCATGAGCTGGTTCCTGGGCACCGTGGAAATGCGGCGGGCCAGGGCCTCCACCTCTTCATCCAGCCGCTCCGGCGGCACCGATTTGTAGACCAGGCCGATGCGCTGGGCCTCCTTGCCGTCGATCTTGTCGCCGGTAAAGAGCATGCGCTTCGCCATTTCCGGTCCCAGCCGGTAGATCCACATGGCCGTGGTCGGACACCCCCAGACCCGGACCGGCATGTAACCGATGCGGGCGTTGTCGGCCATGACAATCAGGTCCGAACACAGGGCGATGTCGCTGCCGCCGGCCACGGCAAACCCGTGAACCTTGCAGATTACCGGCTTGTAGGAACGCCACAGGCTCATGAAGCACTCGGTGTTGGCCATCATCATGTCATAGTCTTTCATGGGGTCCCACGGCATCTTCATCTGGACCCCCGGATTCCCGCCCTTGGCCTCTGCATAGAGGGTGAGATCGTACCCCGAGCAAAAGGCCTTCCCCGCACCCGATAGCACGATGGCATTGACGGATTCATCCTTGTTGGCCTGCTTGACGGCCGCCTCCAGTGCACCCGGCAACTCATAATCGATGGCATTCATCACATCGGGCCGGTTCAGCGTAATCCGCCCGATCCTTCCATCCCGCTCGTAAAGTACGACAGGTTCCGTCATAGGTCCTCCTTGGTGGGTTATCCTGACTTCCAACTGGTTTCCATCCAGAAATGGCCCTTTTTCACAATTTCGTCGTCAATCTTCGGAGTTGGTTGTGCGACGTACTATCGTACGTCTCCGCCCAACCCCTTGATTTCCTAGAACTTGTAAAAAATTGCGCATTTCTGATCTGGAAACTACGTAGCGCCCAAAATTCGTTTATGGGTGGGCACTAGGCTATATCAATTTATAGATCACACCACCCCAGGTCAATCCCGCTCCTAAACCGATGAACATGATGGTGTCCTTTGGTTTCAGCATGTTTTTTTCCATGAGTTCGTCAAGTGC
>JAFDKD010000398.1 GCA_019307165.1 Deltaproteobacteria bacterium
CCTCTTCCCCCTGAACCAGGCCGAACTCTTTCATCAACTCGATCACCCGCTTGCCCTCCTCCGCGGTTCGGCAAAAGGGAACCATCACCTTGATGTTGGTGAGCCCCATGTCGATGCGGGCCTGGGTCAGGGCCAGACACTCCAGTTCAAAGGCCGGCTTGAAGGTTTCATCGTAATACCGCGAGGCGCCCCGCCAACCGATCATGGGGTTGTGCTCCTTGGGTTCATAGAGATATCCGCCAAGCAGGTTTTCATACTCGTTGGTCTTGAAATCCGAGAGGCGGACGATCACGTCGTTGGGGTAATATGCGGCTGCAATGCGCCCGATGCCCTCCGATAGTTTGTCGATGAAAAACTGCCGCTTGTTGTCGTATACGGCAGTAATCTGATCGATTTTGTATATCACACCGGCCACTTTCTGATCGGTCTGGGCCTTTTCCTTCAGCTTGTCATAGTCGAGCAGGGCAAGGGGATGGATGCCGATGTGCGAGTTGATCACGAACTCCTCTCTGGCGAGACCGACGCCGTCATTGGGGATCATGCTCTGGGAAAACGCCTTTTCGGGAATGCCCACGTTCATCATGATATCGGTGCGCGTAGCCGGCACCTCATCCAAGTCGAAGGTCTCGATGTTGAAATCAAGGATGCCGTCATAAACAAAGCCGGTTTCCCCCTCGCAGCAGGAGACCGTCACGGTCTGGCCCGTTTGGATCACTTCGTCGGCGTTACCGGTCCCGATGACACAGGGGATGCCCAGTTCCCGCGAGACGATGGCAGCGTGGCAGGTCCGGCCGCCCTTGTTGGTGACAATGGCGCTGGCGATTTTCATGACGGGCTCCCAGTCGGGATCGGTCATGCTGGTGACCAGCACCTCACCGCTATTAAACTTGTCCATATCCACGGTGGAGTGGATCACATTGGCGATGCCCTGGCCCACCTTCGTACCCACGGACGTTCCCGTGGCGATTACCTCGCCGTCTGCCAGCAGCCGGTAATTCTCATAGGTGGTGGAGTCTTTTTGTGAGTGAATGGTTTCGGGCCTTGCCTGAACGATGAAGAGTTCCCCCGTGCCCACATTGACGCCGTCT
Organism: Deltaproteobacteria bacterium; assembly: GCA_019307165.1. Lineage (GTDB taxonomy): Bacteria > Desulfobacterota > DSM-4660 > Desulfatiglandales > Desulfatiglandaceae > JAFDKD01. The sequence goes on from JAFDKD010000398.1 coordinate 1,089, forward strand.
CCGTCTTTGGCCCACTCGATGTCCATGGGTTTGAAGTGGCCCGCCTCTTCACTGTAGTGCTCTTCGATGATGCAGGCCCATTCGGCCAGCTTCAGGACTTCATCGTCGTCCAGGACATAGCGGTGACGTTCGGGAAGGGTGGTAGGTACGTTTTTGACCGTGGCATCGTCCTCCATGGAGTAGATCATCTTGATGTCCCGGTCCCCGACCTTGCGGCTGATGATGGCGCGTTTGCCCATTTTCAGGGTAGGCTTGAACACGTAATACTCATCCGGATTGACCACGCCCTGGACCACGTTTTCACCGAGACCGTAAGCGGCCGTGATGAACACCGCATCCTTGAAACCGGTTTCCGTGTCAATGGAAAAGATGACTCCCGAGTAGGCCGAGTCGCTACGAACCATCTTCTGCACCGCAATGGAAAGAGAGACCTCGAACTGGCCGAATCCCTTGTCATGACGATAAGAAATGGCCCGATTGGTGAAAAGGCTCGAAAAGCAGTTCCTGCACGAATCCAGCACACTCAGCTTGCCCCGAATGTTCAAGAATGTATCCTGCTGTCCGGCGAATGAGGCGTCCGGAAGGTCTTCGGCCGTTGCCGAGGACCGAATGGCCACATCCAGATTATCCGTGCCGTCCTGGCCGAACTCGGCCGCCAGCTGATCGTAGGCGGAGAAAATAGCCTGGCTCAGATCGGGTGGAAAATCGGCGTGACTGATAATCTGGCGGACCTCTCTGCCTTTTCTCATGAGGTTATTGAGGTCGCTGGTGTCCAGGCCTTTGAGGATTTTCTTGATTTCGTCCTCAATACCCGCATATCTCAGAAAGTACCGATAAGCATAAGCGGAAATGGCGAACCCGTTGGGGACTTTGATTCCCTTCCCATGGAGCTTTTGGTACATTTCCCCGAGAGACGCATTCTTGCCGCCCACCAGGGGAACGTCGCCGATTCCGATTTCATTGAACCACAGAATGAATTTCTTGCTGTCGTCTGCCGTCATCGACTGTCTCCTTTTGTCTGTCGGTGGACACTATCGAGCGTCGCCGGAAGTCCTTCGCCGGCGCCGGTGGATTTTACTCTACCCCCAAAACCTGGTTCTAAAAGTCAGCATGGTTCGGCTATGCCATAACGGAAATGCGGGCCGTGGCTTCGCCAGGTTGAGGTTAAGAGAATGAGAGAAAAAGGTTTTAATTTGCTTCTTAACCTTAGCCTCAACCTCAGCCTATCTGTCCGGCCCCCTATGGGAGCGCTCTCAAAGCCGGGCCTGCCGCGGCGTAGTCCGCCTGAGGCGGACGAAGCCCGGTCCTCCGAGCCCGCCTTTTTACCTTTAGACCTATCACCAACAGTAAATGTTGTCAATTGGCAAAATCTGTTCTAAAACGCAAAGATATTGTTCTTGAAAGCGATGAGCGGAGGATCGATACGTAAAATGAACGACAGTCAATCGAATCAATGGATTTACCTGGATCACAATGCCACCACGCCGCTCTGCGCCGAGGCCGTACAGGCGATGTCCCCTTTTCTGGCGGGGGAATTCGGTAATCCATCCAGCGGATATCCCCTGGGCATGCGCGCCAAGGAGGCCGTGGAGCGGGCGCGGGAGGCGGTCGCTTCGCTTCTGGGAGCTGATCGGGAGGAGGTGGTTTTCACCTCCGGAGGCAGCGAATCCAATAACATGGTTCTTAAGGGCGTTGTCGATTTCAGAACGCCGGAAAAGGCGCATATCATCATCTCCGCGGTTGAGCATCCCGCTATTGTCAATCCCGCCGTCTATTTGATGGAACTGGGCGTGCAGGTGAGCATTTTGCCGGTGGACGGCCATGGCCGAATCGATCCCGATTTGGTTCGAAGGGCCATTCGCCCGGACACGGTCCTGATCAGCATTATGCAGGCCAACAACGAGACGGGGACGCTTCAACCCCTTTCAGACATATCCTGGATTGCGCGGGAGCACGGCATTCCGCTTCATACGGACGCAGCCCAGGCCGTGGGCAAGATCAAGGTGAACGTGGCCGCGCTGGGCGTGGACTACCTCACCGTGGCCGGGCACAAGCTTTATGGGCCTAAAGGCGTGGGGGCGCTTTACATTAAGAGGGAGCGCAGCCTGACGCCCCTGATACACGGGGCGGCCCAGGAGTCGGGCAAACGGGCCGGGACGGAAAACACCATCCTGGCGGCGGGGCTGGGGGCGGCCGCCCGTGCGGCGGAGGACGGGCTGGACACTGAGACGAGCAAAATGGAAGCGATGCGGGATCTCCTGGAAATGCGGTTGTTCGAGGGGATCCCGGGCCTGGTGCTCAATGGGCATCCCATGGAGCGGCTGCCCAACACCCTGAATGTCTCCGTGCCGAATTTGGAAGGAGGGAAGATCCTTGACGGGATCCCGCAATTAATGGCCTCGACAGGGGCGGCCTGCCATGATCGAACGGTCAGCCTCTCCCACGTGCTGTCGGCCATGGGGGTCCCGCCGGAGATCGGCATGGGCGCCCTGCGGTTGACCGTGGGACGGCTTAATACCATGGAACAGATGGAGGCGGCGGCGGGGTTGATCGTAGATCAGGTGGATAAACTCCGAAAGAAACACGGCCGTAGTTCGTAGGGTTAAAGGCTCGTTTGATTTTGGATTTTGGACTTGTCATTCCCGCATGCATTTGGCGGCCGTTCGGCCCTGAGCTCACGGCCGAATGGGAATCCAGACCTCCGTTTCGCTGGGTCCCCGCCAAAATCATGCGGGGACGACAGGGGGGGTGCGGGGACGACAGGAAGGGGGCGGATCGGAGACCCTGCCGTTTTTGGGCGAACTCGTTGTCGTGGTCGTTGTCGTAATCGAGGAGATCATGCAGTTCGGTCATGAGCAGCTTGACATCTATCGGGTTTCGCCCGAATACGCCGTCGAGAAAGTTGGGCGCCGTATGGCGATTACGACAACGACCACGAGCACGACAACGAATGCCCTTGTCTTTGCGACCTTTGCGTTCTTTGCGAGAGGAAAAAGCCAGAGGTCGGAAGTCAGAGCACAGAGGACAGAGGGCAGAGGACACACATGAAAAGTGATGTCAAGAAAAAGTTCTCCATTACCGTGAAATCGATTTTTTGATTTCACAGGACGACCATTGGCCTTGCTGACTGCGTAAGATTACCCCTTTACCAAA
>JAFDKD010000399.1 GCA_019307165.1 Deltaproteobacteria bacterium
GAGCCGCACAATCATCGGCCCCAGCCGGTCATGGCCCCGGCGCCCCGGGGTCCTGTTCCGTCATATCTTGGCATTATATTCACCTCCTTTCTAAAAAATTTTTCTTCTAAAAATTTTTTAATAATTGAAACATCTAAGCAAAAAATCTCTGCTATAGAACCAGGCTTTGCTTAACGAAGGAGTAGGTGCGGCATGGAGAGGAACCTCAGACCACCCGGCTCAATGGCATGCCATTAAATATGACCTTCCCCTTAAAGCGTGGGTTTCTACAGCGAACTAAAAGGGATGCCCCCTTCCGCGGCCTCGCCCTCGGCGTCCGCGGCCCCAAGGCGGCATTTCAAAATGACCGCCCGCGATGCGAAGCACCTTGCCCAGCACCAATGCTTCGGCCACGATGCGCCTGGCATCGGCCAGGACCCTGCCGAAGGTCTGGCGGGAAACGTTCATCCGTTCGGCCGCAGCCTGCTGGCCCAGGCCCTCAAAATCGCTTAACCGTATGGCCTCCAGGCCCTCGACGGGAAGCACAATCTCCTCTCTCCCCCACGGGGGCACCCGGTTGGGATGGAATCCGTCCGCTATGGGCCGGCCGTGAACGCTTCTTGGTTTTCTCGGTCGGGGCATCTCTCGCTCCTATTATGAGCATTTGCTCATAATATAATATCCGCACTGAACCATGTCAATCTTTTTTTGATCATACGCTCATAATTTATTTGATCAGCAAAACCCGGTTCTATGGATCGGAATTCTTTACTCGTGACTGCCGGTAAAGATCCGGGTCCATAGGACCCGAATCTTTGGCCGCCCCCATAGGGGCCTTGCAACAACCAAGTTCTGTAAGTGACTAAAGTGATCTAAAGTGACTAGAGTGCCTAAAGTTAAGGAGTTTTTTGACAATCAATATGATGGATGAGCGAAGCTCCTCCACCACTTTAGCTCACTCTAGCTCACTCAGAACTCTAGCTCACTTCATGGTCCGCATTTCCGGTATGGCATAGCCAGAAAACTCTGACCTGACCCAGAGGACCAGGTTTTGCAGATGGAATAAACCAAACGACAGTGGTGACAGGAACCGGCATTACGCAGTTGGGCATCGGCCGAAGTTTTGTCGGAATGGTTTTCAATCTTGAGATCTCATACAAGTATGTTTTCTCCTGACACCTGACCACCGAAACCTTTTTTCAAAAATGCCGTTCGCTGACGGCCAACGATGTTCCCCAACGGAGGTGCCGCATGACTGAACTATCTCCCTATCGACAATTTGCCGAAATGATGCAGCACGGGGATTCCAAGTGGATCCCGGAGATTTTGAAACTGATGGTTGACGATGAACAGGCCCGACTCCTGGTCTCCCTCCCCGGGACCGCCCGGGAAATGGCCGAAAAGCTCGACCGGGAGCCTGACGCGGTGGACGCGGACCTGAAAGACCTGTTCAGAAAGGGGCTGGCCTTTAAAAAGGAAAAGGAGGGGAATACCCTCTGGCGGGCGCCCGGTCGCCTGATCCAGTTTCACGATGCCACCCTGGTCTGGCCGGAGGCGCCTGCCGAACTCCTGGATCTGTGGCGGGATTACATGGACGAGGAGTATCCGTCATTTGCCCGAGAGATGGCCCGTCGATCGCCCCAGAGACACACCCGGGTGATCCCGGTTGGCAAGTCCCTGGATCCCGGCAAGGTGCAGGTCCTGGCCCCGGAAAACCTGAAAAAACTTGTGGAAAGCGCCCGTCGATTTGCCGTGACCGATTGCACCTGCCGGCTGTCCATGCGCAAATGCGATTCCCCGGTGGAGGTATGTCTCCAGGTCGATCGTGGCGCCGACTACGCCATCGAGCGTGGAACCGGACGTGAATTAACCAAGACGGAGGCCATGGGGGTCATCCAGGCGTCGGAGGAGGCCGGCCTGGTCCATGTCGCCATGAATAAGGCCGAACTGGGATATTTTATCTGCAACTGCTGCGGATGCTGTTGCCTTTCTTTTTCCCTTTTGACCACCGCAGGGCTGAGACGCTGCGAGTCAAGCCGATATCGTCCCACGATCGACGACGATCTGTGCACCGCCTGCGGCGCCTGCCAGGACAGATGCTGGTTCGGCGCCATTGCCATAGGCGATGAAGATGTGGCAGTAATGAACGAAGAGAAGTGCCTTGGGTGCGGCCAGTGCGCCGTGGGCTGCCCCGAAGAGGCCATCGTCATGGTGGAGGTGGTGGGGGCGGATTTTATCCCTCAATGATTTCTGCTCCCTTCGGGATCAGAAATCATATTTTGTGGAGAGGAAATTCATGCAGATTCTTGAGAACGTCAGAGTGGTCGATCTGGCCCAGTTTATCACCGGGTCGCGGTGTACGCAGATACTCGCGGACATGGGCGCTGAAACGGTTCACGTGGAGTCACCGCAAGGGGACACCCTGCGCCTGATTTTCAAAATGCTCGGGGATGCCGAGCGAAATTACTCCATGCTGAACCGCAACAAGTACGGCATGGCCGTGGACTGGCGAAAGCCCAGGGGACGCGACCTGCTGCTCAAGATATTGTCCAAGGCGGACATTTTCGTCCACAACCTGATTCCCGGGAGCCTGGAAAAATACGGCCTGGGATATGAAGATGTCAGGAAGGCGAAAGGCGACATCATCTATGTGGCCATATCCGGTTTCGGGACCCGCAGCATCAAGCCGGAGCGGGCCGCTTTTGACATCATCGCCCAGGCCACATCCGGTCAATTCTGGAAACAGGGGGATGATCTGAAACCGCCCACGAATCACTGGGCGGATTTCATGAGCGGGGCTTACGCGGCCCTGGCCGCCCTGATGGGCCTTATCCATAAAATGAACACCGGCGAGGGGCAGTTCATCGACATATCCATGCAGGACGTGCTCTACTTCAACAACTACCGGGCCACGGTTCAAAAGGCCATGGGCCCCATCATGGGCGATGTGGAAAAGGCTTTGGGACGCCGGCCTGAGGATGTCCTGAATTCCTCGGACAGGATGCCCTTTTACGGGTTTTTCAAGGCCAGTGACGGCAAGGTGGCCATCGTGGCCATGACGCCGAGGCAGTGGAAAGACCTGACTCAAATCATCGGACGACCGGAAATGGCGACAGACCCCAGGTTCGAGAATTTTCTCACCCAGATCCACCACCATGAGGCGGCCGTGGATTTCATCGACCAGTGGACGTCGCAGCACACCTCAAAGGAGATTATCGCGGCCCTTGAGGAAAAAAAGATCCCTTGCGGGATAGCATCGGGGCTCGACGAGGTCAACGAAGACGAAAACCTTCGAGACAGGGGGATGTTCGAAAAAGTCCGCCATGCCGAATTCGGAGAAGTGGACGTTCCCGGCGTCCCCTATCTGTTTTCGAGGACCCCCGGCGCTGTCCGGTTCGCCGCCCCGGACCTCGGGGAGCACAATGAGTTTGTCCTGAAGAAATGGCTGGGCTGCTCGGCCGACGAAATCGAAGGATGGAAAAATGACGGGACCATCGTAAAACCTTGAGGCGGGGCCGGGGATCGTTGCCGCCTAGATAGAAAATGGACGTAAAATCAATCTCTCACAGAGTCACAGAGTTCACAGAGGTGTTTCAGATCGTGCTCAACGAAGCAGTGCTCGTAATCGATTGTAATTGAAACCTATTACGATTACGCGCACGAATGGCACCGGTATCGCCTATGAAGGCGTATTCCATGCACTGCCGGTCATTCCGCATTCACCGGCATTCAGGCTGGATTTCCATAGTCGATATTCAACGAGCTTCTGCCCGAATCGCCTTTTTGTTTTGATTTAAATATTTTTTCTCTGTGGGCTCTGTGAGAGACTATTCTTTGCGACCTTCGCGTCCTTTGCAAGAGAAGACAAACCCGTAGCGTTTCGGGCAACGGCCCGTCAACACTGGATATTCTCTTTTCCTACGCTTTTTCAGCCAACTCGAACAGGATGCCCTTGGCGCTTTTGGGATGAATAAAAGCGACCTTGGGGGGCTTGTCGAACATCTTTCCGATAATGGTCAAGCCCTTTTGCTCGAGTTCGGCGCAGACCGCCTCGATATCGTCGCACAGCAGCGAGACGTGGTGCAGTCCGCCCCCCTTGGTTTCCAAAAACTTCGCGACAGTCCCTTCCGGGGCAGTCGCCTCCATGAGTTCAAAGCTGCCTTCCCCGATTTTGACGATCGACGATATCTGCTTGAGTTGGGGAAATTCCATTCGCTTGACCTCTTCAGCACCGAATGCTTCCTTAAGAAACCCGAGCA
>JAFDKD010000400.1 GCA_019307165.1 Deltaproteobacteria bacterium
TAAGTTTTTCATAGAGGTAGGCTTCTTTCATTGCAAATTCCCTTTTCTATTTTGAAACCGCCCTTCCCGCTGTGCCACTGTCCGACCGCACTCCGCCCTCCGCCTTCTGGCCTCTGACCTTCATTCCCGCCGGGCCCGCGAGGGAGCGGCCGGGCGCCTTTTTCAAGCCGACCTTGAGGGGCAGGCCCTGGGTCGTGAATCGATAGCGCATGGTGACCGACATTCCCAGGACGATCCCAAAAGGAGAGCGCTTCAGCGAGCCGGGTGCTTTTGAAAATAACCGTTTTTGCCACTGAAATTCAGGCAACGACCCGATACTTCCCCAAGTCACGACAGCATCGCCGAAGGCCTGTTTCAGCAGGAAACGGAGTTGCCAGAGGTTATAGAATTTGAGGCCGTCGTAAAGCGCATTGCCCAGATACCCTTGCCCCCTTTTGACCAAACCGTTCCAGGAGAGGCTGTTGAAGACGCCCACGAAAACCCTGTTTTTCGACACCCTGCCCGCCTCCCTCAAGGCCGCCAACGGGTTGTCCAGGAATTCCAGGGTGTTAATGAGAAAGGAAGTGTGAAATTCATTGTCTTCGTAGGGGAGGTCCTCAGCCGGCGCGGTCTTCAACTCGCAACGGTGGCCAAGACGTTCTCTGGCCGCTTTTATCATGTAGGGGGAGTAATCGATTCCGGCCACGTCCAGTCCCAACTTGCTCATAATGATCAGGTGATTGCCAGTGCCGCAGCCGATATCCAGGACCCGCTCGCCCGGGATGGGTTCGGCCAGATTGGCGATCAAACGCTCCATGGCCCTGTCGATGGCGCGGCCCTGGGCTGACTGATACCAGTCTTCATAAATGGCCGCGGTTTTTTTGTCGAAGATTAGTCCCATTGGTTGCATAAATAAAATGGCAAAATGGATTCAACAGAATTCAGATTTCAACATTTTTGTCTTTTATGAGAATAGCATTATGAATTAAAACAAGGTAGCATTTTCCTAAAGTCCATTATTGGGTCCCCAAATACGAGGTCCTGAGGAGGGCTATCGGACATCATCAGGAGGCGAAGATCATGCAGTGTCGATACCATCCCGAACGCGAAGCATATGTCTCTTGCCAGAAGATGCAGGTCGGATACTGCAAGGCATGTCATGACGACTGCGAGGTCTGCACGGACCCCTGCACGTACTGCACGACCAGGCCGCAATGCATCATTTGGGAGTTATGCCGAAAAAGCGAAAAGCGCTATCGCCTGTAGCGCGCGGCGCGGGGGGAACAAGCGTAATGGGGCATAGAGCATGGAGTTGGGGGCAGGGAGCAAAACCCGTAAGACAGTTGGACCGTCGGACTGTCCGACCGTCTTTACCGTCCCCATTGTGCGACTGTCCCTACCGCCCAAGGATGTCGGTATCTTCAACAGGTGTAGTAAGGCGAATAGCCTTCGGCGCTACCGATAGACGCGATGCTACGCCCTGATGAAGGGCTGAAAAGCTATCTCACACCCGCCTATTTTTTTCTTTGCGTCTTTGCGTCTTTGCGCGAGATATGTTTTTATCCCGTTGATCCTGTCTAATAATTTTTTCGTGTTTTTCGTGTATTTCGTGGTTAAAATATCCTCCTTACCGCGGCACACTTTTGCTCAGGGGGACGAAGGCCGGCCCTATGTGCCCGGATCACTGACATGAATGACTTGAACAAAAAATTCACTTTTTCCAAGAACTCAGATGAGATGTCGGCCCTCACAGGCCAGATCGATCGGGTCACGTTCGTCAATGAGGAGACCGGCTACACGGTGGCCAAGGCCAGCGTCGACGGATATGCCGAGCCGGTCACCATTGTGGGGCGGCTCCTTTCCCTGGCTCCGGGTGAGATTCTCGAGATGGAAGGGACTTGGAAAAATCATCCGAAATTCGGGCGGCAATTTCATGTGCTGAACCACCGCAGCATACTGCCCGCTACAATCCGGGGCATCAGAAACTACCTGGGCTCCGGGCTCGTCAGGGGTGTCGGGCCGGTGATGGCGTCACGGATCGTCAAAAAATTTGGCGAGCGGACCCTGGACATCATCGACAACCATGTCCGTAAGCTTGCCGAAATCGACGGCATCGGACCCAAGCGGGTAGACATGATCCGCAAGGCCTGGGCCGAGCAAAAGGAAATCCGTTCCATCATGATTTTTCTTCAGGAACACGGCGTGGGACCCGGCCATGCGGCCAAAATCTACAAGCAATACGGCCAGCGTGCCGTGGCCGTGGTCTCTCAAAATCCCTATAGACTCGCCACCGACATCAGCGGCATCGGGTTCCGCACGGCCGACCGGATCGCCCGGCGGCTCGGCTTTGAAAAGAACGCGCCGGTGAGGGCGGAGGCCGGCATCCTGCACGTATTGGGTCAGCTCACCTCGGAGGGGCATGTCCATTACCCCTATGAACGGTTGGTGGACATGTGCGGCGAGGTCCTCGAACTGGATAGGGAGACCTTGGTCAGGGCCTTCGGCGTCATCGCCCTGGAGGGAAGGATCGTTGTCGAGGACCTGAACGAAGCATTGGAGGGGTTCGAGCCCAGTCTCAAGGCCGTCTATCCGGCGGCGCTGCATGTATCGGAGACCGGGGTCGCCGCGCACCTCAATCGCTTGATTTCGTCTAAAAAGGGCGTTCGCCGTATGGACGCGGACAAGGCGCTTCAGTGGGTGAACGGCCGGATCAATCTCCGCCTGGCGCCCCTGCAGTCCGAGGCCGTCAAGCGTTCCATTCAGGAAAAGGTCCTGGCGATTACCGGGGGGCCGGGGACCGGCAAGACCACCATCATACAGGCCGTTATTCAGATATACGGCGCCGTGGGCGCCAGAATTGAACTGGCGGCCCCAACCGGCCGGGCGGCCAAACGCATGATGGAAACCACCGGCCACGTGGCCAGGACCATCCATCGGATGCTTGAGTTCAGTTGGCGGCAGGGCGGCTTTCAGCGGAACGAGGACCGGCCCGTGGATGCCGACATGGTCATCGTGGACGAGGCGTCCATGATCGATACGCCGCTGATGTACCACCTGCTCAAGGCCATGCCGCCGGGGGTGACACTGCTGATGGTGGGAGACGCCCATCAGTTGCCGTCGGTAGGTCCCGGAAACGTACTGGGGGATATCATCCGTTCCGGGTCCATACCCGTGGTGGAACTGAAAGAGGTGTTCCGCCAGGCAAGCGAAAGCCTGATCATCGTCAATGCCCATCGAATTAACCGGGGGCTGCTACCGGAAGGGGCGGATTCGCAGGGGGACCTGAGGGATTTCTATTTTATTGAACAGGACGACCCGGATTCAGCGCTCCAACTGATCAAGGAACTGGTGGGAAAGCGAATCCCCGAACGTTTTGCCATGAACCCCATGAAAGACATCCAGGTGCTTTCGCCCATGCACAAAGGAGTTGTGGGCACGTTGAATCTGAATGCGGTGCTTCAGGATGAACTGAATCCATCGGGAAGCGGAATCGTCCGCGGCGAGCGGCAATACCGCCTGAACGACAGGGTAATGCAGATTCGAAATAACTATGAAAGAGAGGTCTTCAACGGCGATATCGGCCTGATACGGAGCGTGGACCTTGAAAAGCAGGAAATGGTCGTCGCCTATGAGGACCGCCCGGTCGTTTATCCATTCATGGATCTGGATGAAATTGTTCTCGCCTACGCCGTGTCCGTTCACAAATCCCAAGGCAGCGAATATCCCGCGGTTGTGCTTCCCCTCCTCCCCCAGCACTACATGATGTTGCAACGAAATCTTATTTACACGGCCGTCACCCGGGGCAAGCGGCTGGTGATCGTGGTGGGAAGTAAACGGGCCCTGGCCATGGGGGTCAAGAACGACCGGGTTGCGAAGCGGTACACCTACCTGGCCGAGCGGTTAAGGGCGTTTTAGGGATTTTGGCAAATGGGCCTTTGGGGGCTGTCCGATAACCGTCGAAATCCTTGAAAACGCCTCCACTTTGTCGAAGATCCCGCCGTTGTTGGACGGGACCCCACCGCGCGGGACTAAATTAACGCAGACGGGAAAAGTTTTTCTAGACAGGATTTACAGGATTGCCAGGATTATCAAGATCATGTTTTCGATTTCCGGATGAAATCGAAAACTATCAATCCGCCCTAAAACCGGCGGGCAAATCCCATCCGCAGAGCCAAGGGAATTGCAACCGCTATTCGATATGTTACGTCCTCCCAGTAGTATTTGACGTGCTTTTCTCGCCGCAGGCGATGGATG
>JAFDKD010000039.1 GCA_019307165.1 Deltaproteobacteria bacterium
TATTGTGAATTGATAATCGTACCTGGGCTAACGTCGTCGAAGTCAATTAATGTGCCCGCATAAGCAGAAACTGAAAATAAAAAAAGAAATGATACAACGACTGTTAATGAAGTTTTTATTGTTTTCCCCATTCCATCCTCCTCTAATAGGATTTAATAGTTTATACAAGCAATTTTAAAAAATCACATACTTGAACTATTTAGCGATCTTCCTTAAACGAAGCTCTGAATGCGTGGTTGGCGATATCTAATCCATTTTCTCTTTCTTTTTTAATGATACTTGTCCTGTCAGAGTTTTTCAAGTCTTTTCTCAAGGAATGCCAGCTCAGTGTCGCGAGTTGAGCACAGCTCATAACCTACGAACCAAATGAATCCAAAATGTCAGCTCTCCACGGGTCGGATTCAAAGGTTTTCTTATTCTGAATTACAACTTGTTGGTTTTATTACAGGCTAAATGCCTGAGGGTCTCAGACCCACACACAATATATGTGGCTCCGATCCGAATTGAAAAGTCGTCTCGGTTCCAATTCTCTGTCAAGTTGAATTTACCATTTGCACTCAGTTACATGGCGTACAATTTTCCTATTTGAGGTGTTGGCCTCTCAATGGGGCAACAAGCCGCCGATCCCGTCAAGCCGCTATGAAGAGAATCCTGCCGGGGCCATGTGTTTTCCTCTCAGTTGATTTTTTGTTGACACGTAGAAACATTTATAGGAAATTTATTGACTGAGGGTCAGTCAGTGTCGGCGATATTGAAAAACTTCAAAGCCCGGAACCGTTTTATCGAGGCCGCTTAGGGGCAGGCTTAAGCGACCGTGCCCATGGGCTGCGGCAACGCGAAATTTTCATGATGCTTATGTTTTTTTGCATTAAATGGGAATAAAGGGCGTATGAGTATGAAGAAATCCAGAGTGAAGGAAAAGCACATAAGGATAAATGAAATACAGGCGGCCGCCAGGGAGTTGTTTTTCAGTAAAGGCCTGAAAGGCACGACTATGGAGAGCATCGCCAAAAAGGCGCGGTTAAGCAAAGGGACCGTGTACTTCTATTTCAAGTCAAAAGAAGATTTGTATATTTCAATGATGATGCCGGTTCTCGAGGAATTGGGACGGCAGTTACTAAAATTTGAAAAGGACGTGAATGAATTAAAATATGAGACCTGCCAAGAGGTAATCATTGGATTGAAGGATGTTTTTTTGCTGGCATATCAATATGATACCGATGGCCTGAGAATTGTAAATTCCTTTCAGCAGGGCGAGCATTTTCTTGAGGTGTCCGAAGCAACCTCCGAGAAGATAAGTCATCGAGCTAGGGTGAATTTCAACGTTATGAGAAGAACATTCAGCAGGGCGATCGAACTGGGGATGTTCAAGGATCTTAACGTTATCAAACTGAGCGATGCACTCTGGGCTCTATTTGTCGGGATCATTCAGCTGGAAGAGAGCAAATTCAGATCTACCGGGAAAAATCACCTTTATGAGACACTGAAATACAGTTTTAGAATGATATCCGATGGCATATGCAAATCTTAGAAAGCCCGAATCCGTAAACAAAATTTCGCATCCTACCCGTATCCTCTCCTCAACTATTCCTGATTAGATTCAAGGCCTGCTCTTTGAGCTTGACCTTCTGGATCTTGCCGGATCCCGTCATCGGATAGTCTTGGACAAAAATTACATGCCGTGGGATTTTAAAAGATGCGATTTTTCCTTTACAGTACCGGGTCACATCGGCCTCTGTAATAAGCTGTCCCGGCTCGGGCTGAATAAACGCCACGCCAACTTCGGAAAGCCTTTCGTCCGGATAACCCACAATGGCGACCTGGCGGATGGCAGGGTGATTCAGCAGGTAGCCTTCCACCTCCATGGGATCAACATTTTCGCCTCCCGTCTTGAGCATCTCTTTGATTCTACCCATGAATCGAAGATGGCCGTCCTCGCGCATTATTCCCATATCCCCGGTGTGCAGCCAGCCTTCATTGTCGATGGCCTGCATCGTATCTTCCGGCATGTTGTAATAGCCCTGCATCACCATGTATCCCCGAACAAAGATTTCGCCCGGTGTTCCTGTGGGTTGTTCAGCGCCGTTGGCGGGATCAATGACTTTGATTTCATAGCCAGGCGATGGAAATCCGGATGCCTCGCACCGCTGCTCCTTCGTCGATGTCAGGAATGAGAGGCGGGCCCCGACCCCAATTTCGCTCATTCCGTAGGCTGAAAGCATGCCCGAGCACAAAACCTCATTGACCTTTCGCGCGATCGGCGTCGAACTGCTCATTCCCGCAGCGGCAAGCCCGGTTCGAAGGCTGCTGACGTCCTTGGGACTTTCGTCCAGATGGGCAAGCAAATCTTTTAAATGCGTATCGAATCCGCTGATCGAGGTGACCCTCTCCTGCTCAATCAACGCCAGGCATTCCTTCGGGTCGAACCTCTCGGTCAATACCTCCCGTGCGCCTGTCAACATGGACATTAAAGGGCCTTCGTGCAGACCGAACGTGTGAAAAAGCGGGAGAAACATAAGGATCACGTCGAGCTGAGTGATGCCCATACGGCTTGCCCGATCCGTGATGTTGCGGATTACGTTATGACAGTGCATGACGCCCTTGGGGAAACCCGTAGTGCCGGACGTGTACATGATAAACACGGTTTCGTCCGGGTCCACGGCTTCTGAACGGCGCCTCAGAGCATCGTCGGAAATCTCCGCACCCTGGCTCAAAACAGCAGGCCAGGAATAGGTCCCCTCAAATTCATCGTCACTTACCACAATGACCCGGGTCAGATTGGGAAAATCCGGATCCGAAATCTCTTTCCCGCCGCTCCGCCCGATCGTATGAATCATTTCATTAACCATGTCGAAATAGTCTATGGGACCGGAGCGATCTACAGTGATTAAGGTGGAGCAGTTCGCTTGCTTGAGTACATAGGCGGCGTCCGATGACCTGAAAAAGGTGTTGATCGGAACAACGACCGCCCCGATTTTGGCGAGGGAGAAAAACAGATGAATGAATTCGGGGCGGTTCGGGACCCAGAGGCCCACCTTTTCGCCCGGCTGAATGCCAAGGCTTATCAGTCCCTTCGCAGCCCGATTCACATCTCCGGCGATTTGGGCAAAATCCCAGCGGCGACCTTTGAAAAAGAGGGCTTCCCTGTTTCCGAATTTTCCCACTGCTTCATCGGGCAGGCTACCGATTGTCCTTTTTTCAAACCACTCAGGCATTGCGACCTCCCATTTTTCATGTCACGCTTCTATGAAGGGCTGCGACCAGTGCTATTAATTTAAAACGACCGACGGCCAGTCAAAAGCTCACATTTCAATCTTTTTGTCAATTGAAATTTGAAAATGTTTCATGCGTACGGAAGTGTGATGATGAATAAAAACAGTTATAACAATTGGTTATATTTTAAAAACCCGGGAGTGCACAAATGGAAATTATCTTTAATTTTAATTGACAAAAGTCAGGGTTTGTGAAAATCTTTCGCAAGGTGACTGACGGTCGGTCGTTTTTATTGTATGCATTTGGCATTCACATTAGATGAAAGTAATGAAAGTGGGTTAATCGTTATAATTTTTATTCTAAAATATATTTAATAAAGAAAGAAGAAAGGATTGCAGCTATGATAATAGACGCACACACGCACCTTTTTGGGAGCAAAGATTGGTGGCCACAATGGGTATGGGACGCTGTGAGCAGCATTCAAGCAGCGCGGTCCGGCAAACCGGTTGAATTCATGGCCAGACATCGAGATGAATCGTTTGATTCAACGGGCAACATTGCCATTGCGAACATGGACAGGGCTGGCGTGGACAAGGCTGTGGTCTGTGTTGTTGATCTCGGGTTGGCAGTCCCGGGAGAAGACACCAAAATATCAATTGAAGAGATAAATCGGCTCACCTGTGAGATTGTCAAAAAACACCCTGATAGATTGTATTTTTCCGTCGGCGTTGACCCCCGCAGGAGAAATGCCTTGGAAATTCTTGAAATGGGTGTGAAGGAACTGGGTGCCAAGACGGTAAAACTTTACCCCGCCACGGGATGGTCACCTAGCGACAGAATTGCATACCCCCTTTATGAAAGATGCGCTGATTGGGGCGTGCCGGTGAATTTTCATACCGGCCCGGTTTTTGGACCCATGAAAAGCAAATTTACGCACCCCCTTCTGTTGGACGAGTTGGCCTCGGATTTTCCTGACCTCGGTATATATTGCACACATTGCGGCCACGGTTCGTATATGGAGATGCTTGCCATAGCCAGAGCCAGAACCAACATCTTTTGCGATATGGCAGCCTGGCTTGCCTGGTTCTATTCCGGTGAAGGCCTGGAATTTTATCGGACGTGGAGATATATCACGAATATGCTCGGTGCGGGTCGGATGTTGTTCGCCAGCGACCAGACAGGGCCGAAATTTACTCCGGAACTGAAAGACGAATACGTCGACTGGGTCACGGCTGTAACCCAGATACCCGATTGGGTAAGGGATGCAGGGATCACGTTCAGCCAGGAGGAATTGGAAGGCTATTTTAGTAAAAACGCAATAAGGTTGTTGAAATTAGACTAAAATAATAAAAATACTATCCCTCATCAGTTCGTGATTTTTTATTTTGAATCAAGCCTGCTTTAGGCTTTTTCACTAGCAGCTTGTCGGACTTTACCCGTAAGTAGTTGAAATCAATAGAGCCGATGTTGTTGCCGAAAAAACAAACGCTGTGATTTCAATATGTTAAGCGGACACATTATTGCAAGTTCGACAGACTGCTAGATAAGAGTATATACAGTCTCGAATAAAAAAATAAATACACTGAATAAATTAATTCGAAATATACTAAGGTGTAAATTGTGAAAGAAATGCCAAACCACTTATTTATTGACTTAAAAGATATACGCTTTGCCTTGTTTGACATCTTTAAGATTTGTGATCTTACAAAGCATGAGGGGTTTCAACATCTCGATGGTAATCAGATAGATGATATTTTGAATCAGGCAGAGCGGATGGCACGAGAGGTAATCTTCCCGGTTGACCAAATTGCCGATCAAAGCCCGCCCGAATACCGAGACGGCAAGGTTACCATGCCCAAAGCCTATCATTCCGCCTTCAATAAGTATTGTGAAGGTGGATGGATTCCCATAACACTCGCCAGGAAGGCCGGAGGGCATGGCTTTTCAGAAAGTCTGGCAACGGCGGTTAAGGAGATATTTAATAGCGCATCAGGTGGTTTTTATGCATTTAGTTCTTTGACTTTGGGCGTCTTAAACCTCATTGAGGCATTCGGCAGTGAACAGATGAAAAAGAATTATCTCGCGAACCTGGCCAAAGGGAAATTTACAGGGACCATGTGCCTGAGTGAACCGGAGGCGGGGTCTTTTCTCGCTGATACCAGAACAATTGCGAAAAGAGACGGCGACCATTTCAAGATCAGTGGGAAGAAAGTTTTTATTGGGGCCGGCGAACATGACCTTTCTGAAAATATTGTCCACTGCATCCTTGCACGTATTGAAGGTGCACCTGAAGGGTACAAGGGAATCAGCCTTTTTGTAGTTCCAAAATACCGAGTGAACGAAGACGGGACCATCGCTTCTTTTAACAATGCTTTCTGTGAAGGAACGGAACGGAAGATGGGCCATGAAGGGGCGCCTACGGCGCGACTTCACTTCGGTGATGGTGGTGATTGCCATGGGTGGCTGCTTGGGGAAGAAGGCCAGGGTTTGTCACAGATATTTCAGATGATGAACGAATTAAGGCTGGGAACAGCCATTCAGGGGGTTGGCCAGGCGGCAGCCGCTTACCAAACAAGCCTTTCCTATACAAAACAACGAGTCCAGGGATTGTCTTATTCCGGAAAAATGGGTGATCCTGCCGTGCAGGTTCCTATAATAAATCACCCGGATATTAGAAGAAATCTCTTGTTCATGAAAGCGATTGTAGAAGGCTGTCGGAGATTGAACATCCAGACGGGTTTTTATATTGATCTTTCGAAAACCTCACAGAATGAAAAGGAAAGGCAATATTATCATGACCTTGCTGAGATACTTACCCCGATATGCAAGGCATATGCAACCGACATGGGATTTAGGGTAACTGAGACGGCGCTGCAGAGCATGGGCGGATACGGGTACGTAAAAGACTACCATGTCGAGCAATATCTCAGGGATATAAAGGTCGCGAGCATTTATGAGGGAACAAATGGGATTCAGGCTATTGATCTTACCCGAAGAAAGCTAAATATCCATGAAGGGCGGCTTTTTAAAAATTTATGCCAGGAAATAAAGCATTTTATTGATCAGAATTTACAGCACCCCGTTCTTGGCGCCTCTATCGGTGAACTGAAAAGGGCAAAGGAAGTTATGGTGGAAGCGTCAGGGTCTTTTTCAGGTAAGTTTAAAGAGGACCCAGGCCTTTGCCTGTCAGCGGCCAAACCCTTCCTGGACCTTACAGGCCATGTGCTCTGTACGTGGATGCTTTTAAAATCGGCCGTAGTGGCAAATTCGTTGCTCGAAAATCCTCAGATATCGGAAAAGGATAGAATCTTCTATGCGGGGAAAATATTGTCCGGCCGCTTTGCAGTCTCTAACCTTCTGCCTCAGGTTGATGCCTTAGCAAAAACGATCACAGCGAAGGATCGAAGTATCCTGGACATGGAGGAGGACGGTTTCTAGCCGAGATATTCACTTCCGATGTCAAATCGGGAAAGAGGGCCTGGCCTGACATGTTTGACAGTATAAAGTGAAATGATGGTTTTGTGCTTGGAAGGTGAAAAAAACCGAGTAATCAACCGAAGTTTTATACTTGGGCTTGCCTATATAAATCCATGGCGGCAATAAGTGATTATTCGAGATTTATTTGCGGAACGAGTTAGAAAATCACCGGATTCCGTAGCAGTGGTATTTGAAGATAAGAAAGCAACCTGGCAGGAAATCGATTCTTTGAGTAATAGGCTTGCACACGGCATCAGGACATTGGGGATAAATAAGGGCGACCGTGTTGCGGGTTTGCTCGAAAATTCCATTGAGTTCATTGTCTCTTATCTCGCTCTTATAAAAAGCGGTGTTGTTTTTGTCCCTATGAATTATCAATCAAGGGAATTTCAATTAGAATACATGCTCAATCACTCTGAATCGAAAATCATCATTTGTGATGAGCGACTGGAACACTTTAAGGTTCCCGCACACGTAAGATTTATTGATGGGTTGCCGAGAAACCCGGGTGGAAAAGTTCTAAAGAGAGAATTGAAAAAGAAATATTTCGCTGAAAACCAAACCGGTCAGAATAGTTAGCTTATTTAGACGGTTGGGGTTCGAAATCTTTAAAGGGGCTTATGAAATGGCAATTTCTCGCTCGTTCCATGATGCAACTTGAGGTGAACTCCAAAGCGCAGGCAGAATGGATGGAAAATTATTTTTATTACTTGGAAGAGTTATTTTACCAATTTAATTATGGAATTGAAGTAGTTATGTCTTCTTGGATGTCTAAAGTAATGAAAGGAGGTGGTTGGAAGTTTTGTCGTTATTGCCTTTATGCGGTCGAAGACAGAATACCACGGGTTCACCCGTGGATGAATGAGCATTTCCTCGTCTCTGCGCCGGCGGAGGTGAGGTCTACTCGTCGAGACCCGTAGAGGTAAGGACCCTGGGTTTACCCGGGGGAATCTATGTCATATCTATGAAAGGAGATGAATATGTTTAAAGCAAAAAGCAGTTTGATCGTGGCGATTCTGTTCAGTGTCTTCATCCTTGTATTCGCCGTATCACCGTCCAACGCGCAAAAGGTAATCAAAGTCGGGAGCATCCAATCTTTAACGGGCCCGGCTGCGCCATGGGGGATCCCGATTGACAAAGGCCTCCATGTGATGGCCGAAATCCTGAACGAGGCCGGGGGAGTGACGGTCGGAGGTGAAAAGTATATTTTCAAAATATATTCGGAAAATGACAAGTTTTCGGCCAAGGGCGGGCGTGCCGCAGCCGAGAAGCTGATCAACCGGGTAAAGGTAAAGTATATCGTAGGCACCTGGTATGATGCGGCGCTCATGGCCCTGCGGCATTTTTCCAATGAAAATAAAGTGATTGTTCTTCAAGGGAGCAGCGGCGATCCCCATACCATCGGACCTAAATATCCCTACCTGTTCCGGTTCACGCAGGACCCCCGCGGAAAATTGGGCGTCCTTGACATTGCCCTCAAGACCATGTCTTTCAAGAAAATGGCCATTTTCAACGTGGATACGGCACTGGGCCGCGGAAATTCCGCTGCCGCTGCGGACTGGGCCAAGGAAATCGGGATCGAGGTTACGGACAATGTGCTCGCACCTGCCGCGACCACGGATTTTTATCCCTTTCTGAAAAAGGTTCTCGATCATAAGCCGGAAATGATTCACGGCTCCATCTCCCCGTCAAAGTACGCCCTTGTCTGCAAACAGGCCCACGAACTGGGCTACAGGGGGTATTACAGCAACGTGGGGTCCCTGACGAATGTCAAAGGGATGATAGAAATCGCGGGTCAGGACGCCATACAGGGCTATATCGCCCCCTTTGAAGATATGAGATGTCCGGCCATTACTGAAAAAAACCGAAAACTGATGACCAAGATACAAAAGCGCTATCTGGAAAAGTATGGCCCCCCGTTCGAACCGCTCGCCTGGCGTTATACAATCGGCCTTCAAGTTCTGGCTCAGGCGTTGGAAAAAGCTCAGAGTTTCGATCCGGATGTTGTTGTCAAAACCATGGAGAACACCGAGTTCGATACGCTGCTGGGCAAGGGTGGCTTTGCCGGCACGAAAACCTATGGGATTCAGCGGCAGCTGATTATCAACACCATTGCCGCAATCATCAAGGGCGATAAAGCGGAATATCTCGGCTATGTGACCGTTAAGAGGCCGTAACCGTATCCTGCAGACAGGGGTGCCGGAAACTCCACCGGCCGGGTGTGGGGCGCAAGCCCCGCACCTCCCTTTTTGTAATGGTAAGAAAAGGGGACAGGTTTTATGGGACAAGTGATCATAAACGCGCTGATGCTTGGGATGACCTATGTATTGATGGCATCCGGGCTCTCCCTCGTTTTCGGCATACTCCAGATCGTAAATTTTGCCCACGGTCAATTCTATATGGTGGGCGCTGTCGTGTTGTACTGGCTGTACATGTCGCTGGGGTTGCCCTATCTCATTGCCGTGCTGTTGTCCACCGTCGTCGTCGGGTTACTGGGCATTGTCGTTGAGCTGGTTTTCTTGCGGAGGCTGCTCAAGGCGCCGATCGTTGCAATCCTGGGTGTGGTTCTGGGGCTCATGGTAGGACTGGAAGGACTGATGGAACTGCTCTTCGGCGAGGACGACAGAAATGTCAAGAGCGCCTTTCATGGTGTCCTGCGAATTCAGGACCTCAGTCTCTCCTACGAACGCCTGGTGATCATATTTGCCTCGCTGATCGTCATGGGCCTCCTTTATTTTTGGATCCGTTATACACGAGAGGGTACCGCCACACGTGCAGTGGCGCAGGACAGGCTGGCGGCGGAACTGGTAGGCGTGGACGTCGGCAAGACGCGCATACTGATCATGGGTATCGGAAGCGGCCTGGCCGCGACCGCAGGTTCCTTGATTTCACCTCTTTTTTTCGTCAGCCCATACGTTGGGACCAACGCCATGCTGAAATCGCTCATCATCATCACCCTGGGCGGGATGGGAAGTCTCCCGGGGGCGGCGCTGGGTGGACTGATTCTGGGCGTCATCGAAAGCTTCGGGCAAACGTACCTGGGCAACATAACGGAAATGGTTGGATTTTTGCTCGTCATCATTATCCTGCTGGTCAAACCTCAAGGACTGTTCGGAGTGCCCTTTGAAATCGCTGAATAAAGAGATGAAAACAGTCGGGATCGGTGTTGTTGCGTCCTTGACGGCCGCGGTTCTATTGCCGATTTTCATGAAGGAGCAGTATTACCTCCACTTCCTCATCATGGGCGGCGTTTCCGCGATCATGTGTATGGGCTGGGCCTTGCTACTGCGCCTGGGGCTGTTCAGCCTGGGGCAGGCGGCCTTTCTCGGAATAGGGGCCTATTCTTCGGCCATACTCACCATGCGGGCAGGCATCCCCGTCTGGCTTTCCCTACCGTTGTCCGGGGCGGTCACGGCCCTGCTGGCATTTTTTCTGGGAATGATTATTCTCAGGTTGAAAGGCATCTATTTTGCGGTGGTGACCTTCGCATTCGGTGAAGTCATACGGATCGTCTACCTGAACTGGAACTCGCTGTTCGGCGGATATAGCGGGATTTCAGGCATTCCCCGTCCGGAACCGCTGTTGGGCCTGGCCTTTGATTCCAAAGTGCCGAATTATTACCTTATATTGCTTCTCATCGTCATTACAGCCGTGGTTTTTTACCGGATCGACAGGTCCCGGGCCGGCCGTATCTTTCGCGCCATCGGCCACAATTCAGATCTCGCCCAGAGCCAGGGCATGAACATCAAGAAGTACAAGGTGATTGGTTTTACCGTGGCCTGCTTTTTCACGGGGGTGGCAGGGGCCTTTCTCGCACATTATTACACCGCCCTTTTCCCCAATGAATTCGGTATTTGGGAGTCGATCATCGTACAGATCAAAGCCACCGTAGGGGGTGTGGCGACCGTGGTTTCGGGCCCGATTATCGGTGCGGTTGTGATGACCGTGGTCAGTGAATTGTTCCGGGGGTATATGTCGGCCCTGGAACCGCTATTTTTCGGCACATTCATCATACTTGTGGTGTTTTTCCTGCCGGGGGGCTTGCAGTCATTGCCCGGTATCGTCTTTCGGCGGAAGGCAATCAGAGACAGGGCTGATCGGCCCTCTGCGGAATCAAAGGCCCATGCAAAAGGAAAAGAATGAACCATGGCTGACTTGGAAGTTAACGATTTAACGGTGACGTTCGGTGGGCTTACCGCAGTGAATGAGGTAAGCCTCAAATTGGATCAGACGTCCGTCCTTGGCGTGATCGGCCCCAACGGGGCGGGCAAGACGACCCTGTTCAACCTGATATCGGGATTCATACGGCCATCCGCAGGAGAAGTTTTTTGGGACGGCAGGAACATCACCCGCCGTAAGCCCCACCAGATCGCCGCCCAGGGGTTGGTGAGGACCTTTCAGGCCAATACGGTGTACGGGGATGCCTCTGTCTTCGACAACATTCTGCGCGCGCAATACCTTTACGCCAAAACGAATCTGCTTCAAGGCATTTTGAACACCAGGCAATATCGACAGGATGAGGCCGGAGTTGCCGGAAAGGCCCGGGAGATCATGGACTTCATGGAATTGAGCGACAGATCTTCGGAACTGGCCGGAAGTCTGCCTCACGGGCTTCAGCGGAAACTGGGCATCGCCATGGCCATGGCCTGCGGTCCCAAGGTGATCATGCTGGACGAGCCCGCGGCCGGTCTGAGTCCGAGCGATTCCGTTCACCTGCGGGAAAAGATCAAGGACCTCCGGGAAGAGGGCATTGGGGTCATGCTGGTGGAACACGACATGAAGGTGGTCATGGGGGTTTGCGATTACATCATCGTCCTGAACTACGGCCAGAAAATCGCCGAAGGCAGTCCAAGCGAGATCCAGAGCGACCCAAGCGTTATTGAGGCGTATTTGGGGGCGGAGGAAAACGGGGAATGAAGACTGAACAACTGAAAATAGACCATATCGATGTCCTTTACGGATCCGTGGAAGCGGTTAGAGATGTCAGTCTTCA
>JAFDKD010000401.1 GCA_019307165.1 Deltaproteobacteria bacterium
CCGGGCCTTTTACAGCTTCGGCACCGGTCGAAAGGTCAAACAAACCGTCATTCGCAGTGCCGCCCGGAGCGTGGCCATCGGCCCCGACCTGCCCCTTACCATCATCGGCGAGCGCATCAATCCCACGGGCAGGAAAAAACTGGCCAAGGCGCTGGAGGAAGGCGACCTTGGCATGGTGCAGTCCGAAGCGCTCAAACAGGTGGAGGAAGGGGCTCACGTGCTGGATGTCAATGTGGGCGTATCGGGCATCGACGAACCGGCGGTGCTGAAAGCGGCCATCGCGGCCATTGGAAAAGTTACGGACGTGCCCCTCTGCATCGACTCCGCCCTTCCCGAGGCCCTGGAGGCGGGATTGGAGGCTTATAAAGGAAAAGCCCTTGTCAACTCCGTCAACGGCGAAGCGCACAAGCTGGAACAGATCCTGCCCCTGGTAAAGAAACACGGAGCGGCCGTGATCGGTCTCACCATGGATGACGAGGGGATTCCCAAAAAGGCCGAAAAAAGGCTCGATATCGCAAGACGAATCGTGGAGCGGGCCGAAGCCATGGGCATCCCCCGGGAGGACGTGATCATCGATCCGCTGGCCATGGCCATCAGCGCCGATCACCGGTCCGCCCTGGAGACGCTCAAGGCATTCCAGCTCATTCGGGACGAACTGGGTGTCAATCAGACCCTGGGGCTGTCCAATATCTCCTTCGGGCTGCCCGAACGGGCTTCCATCAACGCCGGCTTCCTCGCCATGGCCGTTTTGAGCGGGCTGACCTGTCCCATCGTCGATCCCACCTCGCCCGAAATGAGAAAGGCCCTGCAGATCTCCGACATGCTGTTGGGAAAAGACGAATTCTGCATGAACTACATCACCCTCATGGGCGGCCGGCCGGAAACGGACAAGACCGAGTCTGAGGGCGCGCCCAAGGATACCGGGGCCGCGCTGGAGGAAGCGGTGGTCAAAGGAAGGCGGACGGAGGCGGTAGAGTTAACCCAGCGGGCATTGGACAGCGGCATGGGGCCCAAGGAAATCATCGACACCCACCTCATTCCCGCCCTGAACAGGGTGGGCGAGGAGTTCGAGTTCAAGCGGATCTTTATCCCTGAAATGATGATGGCGGCAAAATCGATGCAGGCCAGTATCGACCTGCTCAAGCCCCTTATGGGAAATAAGACGGCGTCTGCCCTGGGCACGGTGGTCCTGGGCACGGTGTTCGGCGACCTGCACGACATCGGCAAAAACCTGGTCAAACTGCTGCTGGAAACCTCCGGATTCGAGGTGGTCGACCTGGGCGAGAACGTGCCCCCCGAGCAGTTCGTTGCAGCCATGAAGGCGCATCAGGCCCATATCGTCGGACTGTCTTCCCTGCTGACCACCGGCGACCCCCATGTGGAGGAAACCATCCATGCAATTCGCAAAAGCGAGATGGGGGACAAGGTCAAGATCATCTGCGGCGGCGCGGCCATGACACTCAAGTTCGTGGAGGCGTGCGGCGCCGACGCCTATGCAAAAAACGCGGCTGACGGCGTAAAGAAAAGCAAGGCCATGGTGAGAAAACATTGAAAATTGAAGATTGAGAATTGAAAATTACTGGAAAGCCTCTCTCACGGTAAAGCCGGGAATATGGGACGGGGGAACAGGGGTACGGACCCTCTGTTTAATCCGCTGATCCGATGATTCATATACCCCGCCCTTCTGCGCCTAAGCGTTTAACCGGAGGTTTTTGACTCAATAAACTCAAGCAAGTCTATAAATCGCGGCTAAAGCCGCTCCTACAACCATGCCTCTGTGCAATCCCGCTCCCTTCCTGTAGGAGCGGTTTTAACCGCGACATCGGACGGACGTAAATTCCTGCAATTGTGCCTCCACAGCTGCTGAAACGATGTCGAAGCATAAAACCGACTTAGGCAACGGCCCCCTGTCTTCAATTTTCAATGTTCAGTATTCTATCCCCTTCCTCGCCTTGGCCCCTTGGTAATAGGGATGCTTTACCTGCACGAACTCGGTCGCGTAATCGGCCCGCCTCAGCAGTTCAGCGGGCGCATCCCTGCCGGTCATGACCAGTTCCACCCGCCCCCTGCATCTGTCGGCGAGCTCGACGAGTTGCGAATTTTTCAAGAGCCGAAAAAGGAGGGTGTCCAGGATTTCGTCGCAGATCAGCAACCGGCTCCCTTCCTCAATGGCCGCGAGGGCAAACGACAGGGCCTTTTCGGCATGATCGTAATGCGCTTTTTCCGGTCCGCGGGAAAGAATGAAAGGATGGGGGCCCGGGCATCTGTAACGAATGTTTGGAAGCCGTTCGAAGGCAGCCACTTCCGCCGATTTGCCCGATTTCATGAACTGCACGAAATCGACGCGAAGGCCCGCACCCGCCGCCCTGACGGCCAGCCCCACCACACGGGAGGTCTTTCCAACGCCCGGTCCGAAGTAGAGATGCAACAATCCGAGACCGGTATCTCGTATAATGCCTGAACGCTGCTCAGAATAAAAGATGGTGTCTGCTCCCTTAAACCGGCGAACCGCCGGTGCTGAATGGTATGACTAATGCCGGATTTGATTCTCCCTGAATTGAAAATAGACGTCACGCACCGAAATGTAAGGATCGATAGCGGCCCGCTTGAGGGCCTCGTATTCTCCGATATTCAGGGAAACCCCGTTGATCCACTCACCGCTTCTGATCAGGAACCAGTCCCCGAAAGACGGCACGAACCACGACAACGGGTCGGTAAACGCATCGACCACAAATCCCACGGTGTCGCGAGCGTTTAGCGGCCCCAGCAGAGGGCAGTTGAAATACGCCCCCGGGGGCACGCCGTGAAATCCCAGCGTCTGCCCGAAGTCCTCTTCATAGGCGTCCAGATTGAATACCTTTTTGGCCGCATCGCCCAGGCCGAAAACCCCTAAGGTGGAATTGATGGCGAACCGGCTGATCTCGATGCCCGCACCCTTCATTTTTCCCTGAAGAAGGCAGTTCAACGCCCGTATGGGCATTCGAAAGTTGCTGAAAAAGTTCCGTATGCTCACGCGAATCGGTTCGGGGACAAGGGCCTTGTAACCTGTGCCCACGGGCTTGAAAAACCAGAAATAAAGCCGGTCATTGAACGTAAAAAACTTACGGTTCATCGGTTGCATTGGGTCCGAAACGATGTCACCAGGTTGATCGTCTTCGAAATCGTCGTCAAAATCGTCCGCAAAGGGGTCTTTCGGCGCCTGAGAGAGGATAATGGGCGCCTCCGCGCCCGCTTCTTCGCCTGCCTTTTCCCCGTGCATCGCAAAAGTAAAAGGGGCCACGGAAACCTTGAGGAGGATGCCTTCCGTTCCATACAGCGGCGAAGGCCGGTCGGTATGTTGCAATGACCCGGCCCATACCGGGATCACCATGAAAACCACTCCAAGCAACAGGCACAAGCAAGAGACCCGATATCTGAAGCGGACAGTTGCACAAAGCATTTTCAATTCCTTACTTTTCCCCCACCTTGCGCTTCAGCCTCTTGACGATCTCGGGGTATTTCATGCCCCTGAACTGCTTGCGATAGTTGTTCACCATGCTCACCCCTTCGATGGCGATATCGTACACCAGCCATTGATCGCCCACTTTCCGAACCTTATATGCCACCGCAATCTCCGTATCCGTGTGGGTCACGATATTGACTTTAACGATGGCCCGATCCGGGTAGCGCTCGTCCGTCACCTCACCCGTATACATCACTTTCTCGCCCGAGTAGCCCTCTACTTTTTCCAGGTAGGTGCGCTCCAGAAGCTTGCCGAAAAGATCTATGAATTCCTCTTTTTCAGCCTCGGTGCGCTTGGCCCAGTGCCTTGCCAAAGCCCTGCGGGACATTTCTTCCCAGTAAAAGCGGCCTTTGACCGCCTCGCGGATCCGGATCTTCCGCTCTTCCTCCCTTTCCGGGACCGCAAGGGCCGGGTCGCTTACGATGGCCAGAATATTATTCGTGGTCTCCTTGATCTGTTCAGTGGGTTCGCCCGCAAATGAAGGCACCGCAACCCAAAGTATCAGAATGAGCGCCACGAGCGTTTGAAGCCTTTTCATGAAGTCCCCTCCCAACAGTTATATCGGCTAATGGCAGGATGCTGCATCAACATGCGTTACGAATGGGCACCAACTAGAGTTTTCCGAAAATATAATTGGAGATAATTTGCTCCACATCGATGGCCGGTTCGGTATCGAGGATCTGTTCCCCAGGCTCGAGAATCCG
>JAFDKD010000984.1 GCA_019307165.1 Deltaproteobacteria bacterium
TATAAGCCAGCATGTTGTCCACGGCAATGGCTGCCTGGTTCGAGACATCAGTGAGAACTTCTGTTAATTCAGATAGGTAATCAGGTGCTTTCTTGAACGAGAAATGGATGGTTCCCAGTATCCTGTTCCTAATGATTAACGGAAATGCCATTGTGGCTGTTAGGCCGGCCTCAACCATTGAACCAACAGAAGAATGGTCAGTGTAACGCCTTAAGTCGTTAATGATAACTGGTTGGCCTGACTGTATGACCATCCGGGTGATCGAACCCTTTGATAGGGGCCGGCTTTCTTTGCAGGAAATACCTTCAGGATCGATTCCATCGGCAGCAGCAAAATAACTTAACGACTGGGCCTTAGCGTCATACAGGTTGATACTCAGGCGATCATAAGGAAAGTGCTTTCTGAGCTCGGTCGCCAGGGCACGAAAGAGATCTTCGCGTGTGGTCCGGGTGATCACGGCGTTATTGATTCGTAGAAGAATTTGATATCGTGTGGCAGGATCCCAACGCATATGATCACCTTTTGGATGCCTTTGTTTTGTTATCCGTTTGCCCAATATTGGGCTTCTTAATTCCCTAACTATTCTAAGAGAATAGCATGTCGATGGATAGGTCAGAAAGCTTCATTACCCAAATTGTAGGGAGCGTAAGCACTGGATATTAGTCATTCATATGCATAATAACAGTGTTGAGCCTAAAATCAAGCCCAATATTAGGCACGAGACCCAATATTGGGCACAAAGGGCGCTATGCACAAGAAGGTGTTTATTAAAACAACTGAAAAATCACTATGTTATGAAAACACAGTTTCAGGCATACGCTTTGCAGTTATTTCATACAGTCGCGGTATGTAAGGAACGGAAATGAACATTGAGTTAAAATACGGTGACCGCCAGCACACCCTCCGCATTCCGGAAAAGGCCGAGACTTCAATCCTGCGGCCGACCAGGATGTCGACACTCAGGTCTATTGGGGATGCTTTAGGGAATGCCCTTGCGAACCCTCTTGGTTGTGAGAACTTTGACAAACTGGCCGGTCGCGTCGCCCCAAAACGAGTGGCTATTGCTGTACCGGATGAAACCCGACCAATGCCCGTGAAAACGATCCTGGCGATCCTTTTAAAGAGGATATTCACTGCCCTGCCAGGACTTGAGCCTTCAGCCTTGACTGTTGTCATCGGAGCCGGTCTACACCCGCCCGCAGGCCTCGAGGCCCAGGAACGGATTGTCCCTCTGGAGATAACCTCCGGTTGCAGAGTGGTCCAACATGACGCATTTCACGCAAGGATGGTTGATTTCGGCGTTACAAAACGAGGGACACCCGCATCAGTTTGTCGGTTTCACAGGCGGTGCCAAGGGAGCGGTCATTGGTTGCGCGGCCGTTGAGAGTATCGAACACAACCACAGCCTCATGTTTGACGAAAAAGCGCAGGTTGGTTGTCTGGATGGCAATCCTGTCCGGGAAGACATGAATGAGGCAGGCGATATGGTTGGGATTGATATGGCCGTAAATGTTGTGCTGGATGCTGAAAACAACGTAGTACGGTTGCTTACAGGTGAGCCGGTCACCGTGCTCAAAGAAGGAGCCAAGACATGCGCCGCCCTTTATGGCGTACCTCTTAAGCATAAATACGACATCGTTATCGCCTCCTGCGGCGGGCACCCCAAGGACATCTCCCTTTATCAAGCACAAAAAGGGCTCAACCTGGCATCCCAGGCACTAAAACAAGGGGGAAAAATACTACTTTTTGCCTCTTGCTCTCAGGGGGTTGGTGACGATACCTATTTTGACTATGTTAGCCAGTTCGCCACGCCGGAGGAAGTTCTTGAAGACTTCAAAAAACTCGGTTTCAAGATGGGCGCGCACAAGGCTTTTTTGTTTGCACGCACTTTGACTAATTTCGAGGTGGCCATGGTTTCTAACCTGGATCCAGACATCATGAAGAAATGCCAACTTCAGGCGGTTGATCCGGATGTGGTTATAAGAAAATGGGTAGGAGGATTTGGGGGGCTACCGCGTGTAGCAGTAGTCCCCAATGCAAATACAACCTACTTCTATCTCAAGTGAAAGATTTCTTTAGTAGAAAAATCGACTGATATGTTTAGTCGAGTTTGTTTGATTGAATGCTGTAAACCTTAATACAAAATGGAGAAAGGAGGAAAAGATGACTCAATTTTTAATTCACGAAAAAGCCGACAGTGTCGGGGTCGCCACAGTTGATATCAAGACAGGCGATATGGCAAAAGGACTCTACATGGATACCCAGGAGAACATCGAA
>JAFDKD010000402.1 GCA_019307165.1 Deltaproteobacteria bacterium
AAGGCGGCACTTAAAAGGAAATAGGAAGCATGACACCGAGCCCGCCAACCGAATCGAGCACCTTCAGGTGGAGCATCAAGTGGAAGCTGATGGCCATGATCACCATCCTGGTGGTCGTGCTGGTGGCGATCCTGTCCTACACCCTCAAATTCCTTGATATGGAAATCGAGAACTCCCGAAAGCAGATCCGGGATGAAATAAAAGGGATGGTCTACCGGTCCGTTGTCATGTCCCTGCTGTTTCTCCTGGCCTGCCTCATCGCGGTCTTTTTCCTTTCAGCGAGAATTTCCAACCCCCTCATCCGCCTCACCCGATCGGCCAGGAAACTGGCCAAAGGTGATTTTTCCGTGTCTTCGGACATCCAAATCCGGTCCAGAGACGAGGTGGGCGTGCTGGGGGAGAGCTTCATCGAGATGAGCCGGGACCTGGAAGGGTCCTACACCAAGCTGGAGGAACTGGGCAGCCGGTACCGCGCCCTGTTCGAATACTCTCCCATTTCCCTCTGGGAGCAGGATTTTTCAGAGGTGAAGGCGTTTCTCGACGACCTGACAGGGCAAGGCGTCGACGACCTGAGGGGACATTTCGAGGGGCATCCAGACAAGTTGAGCGCGTGCATGTGCATGATCCGGACCCTGGACGTGAACCGGTCCACCCTGGACCTGTACGAAGCGGACGGTGTGGCGGCGCTTGCCGGCGGGTTTGAAAATATCCTCGGGGAGCGGTCCCGCGAGATCCTTGTAGAAGAGCTGATCGCCCTGTCCGGGGGAGAGGCCTTTGAAATGCAGTGCGTCAACCGGACCATGACCGGCAAGGAAATCAATGTCCTGATGAAGGCCTCCATCCCGCCCGGCTACGAGACCACGTGGTCCAGGGTACTGCTCACGGTGCACGACCTGTCCGAGCGCATGCGCGCGGAGTTCCTCAAGGACATGTTCGGCCGCTACCTGTCCGAGGAGGTGACCAACACCCTGCTGGAAAACCCCGATCTGGTGAACCTGGGCGGGGAAAGGCGGAACGTCACCATCATGATCTCGGACCTCAGGGGGTTCACCTCCCTGGCCGAGCGCCTGGAGCCGGAGCAGGTGGTGCAGCTGCTCAATACCTACTTCGAGGTCATGGTGGACGTGCTCGGGGAATACAGCGCCACCATCAACGAGATCGTGGGCGATTCCCTGCTGGTCATCTTCGGCGCGCCCCAGGCCATGGCGGACCGTGCCCAGCGGGCCGTGGCCTGCGCCATCCACATGCAGAACGCCATGGCCGAGGTCAATGCGCAGAATCTGGCCCACGGCCTGCCCGAGATCGAGATGGGCATCGGGCTCAACGACGCCGAGGTGATCGTGGGCAACATCGGGTCCAGCAAGCGGAGCAAGTACGGCCTGGTGGGAAGCGGTGTGAATATGGCCAGCCGCATCGAGACCTACACGGTGGGCGGCCAGATCCTGGTTTCCGAGGCGGTCCGCAGAAAGGTGGGAGACCTCATGCGCATCGACGGCAAGCGGGAGGTCCTGCCCAAAGGAGCCGATGCGGCGCTGACCATCTACGAGGTGGGCGGCATCGGCGAGCCCTACAACCTGGCGCTGGCGGAAAAAGACCCGGCCCTGGTGACCCTGGCCCGGGGCATCCCGCTTCACTACAAGGTGCTGGGCGGAAAGCACGTGGGTGAGGACCGGTTCAGCGGGGACGTGGTCAGGCTGTCCGGGAAAAGCGTCGAGATCGAGCTGGAAGCGCCGCTGGAGGCGCTCACGAACCTGGAAATGAACCTGGTGGACGTGCCCGAAGACCTGGCGGGAAAGGACTTTTACGGAAAGGTGATCGAAACGGCGGGCGGCAATGACAGGCGCTGCGTGGTCCGGTTCACATCGGCCCCGCCGGAGGTGGCGTCCTATTTTCTGGCGCACCGGCAACTGGCGGGAGGGGATTAAGGGGAGGGGAAATGAGTTATCGGACAACCTCCCAGCCCCCCTTTTTGCAAAGGCTCTTCCGGGTTTTCAGTGGGTGGATATTGCTTTGACAACCGCCTATGCTTGTGCGCCGGTCTCTGGCCTACTCAGCGAAGCGGTGTTCGTTGTCGTTGTCGTAATCGTGTTCGTCACAGATGTCGTAATCGCCGTAAGGCACACCCAGCTCTCTCTGTGACAGCGTATTCGAGTGAAACCCGATAGACGTCAAGCTGATCATGACCTAACTGCATGATCTCCTCGATTACGACAACGACCACGAACACGAATGTTGCCGGTTTCAATTGACAGGCTTTTCTGTTCCCTGCTACCCACTGAAAACCCGGAAGCCCTCTTTTCAAAGGGGGGAGAGTGCAAAGCAACCCTGAACCTTGAACCATACGAAGTTTCACAAGAGAGATATTTTCCATTTACTTTTGATAAAGAAGGATAGGGATGTGTCTTGAGAACATGTCGAAGTCTTTGTCTGTCGTGAAGATCGAGTAATTGTTCCTGAGAGCTATGGCGCATATCAGGAAGTCCGTGTTAGACCCCTGAATGCCGTGGGAGCGACAAAAATTGAACAGTTTTGCCGCGGATACATAGTCTTCCTGGTGGATTGGAAGGTCCGGAAATGCATTGAGATACGTCTTAAGCCTATTGAACTGGGATTCGTGACGAATCCCGGACAGGACTTCCTGTCGTATCGGGCCGATCATTTGAACGCGATGGTCGTGAATCAAGTTGCGAAGCGCGCTAACGGCATCGGCGCCGGTTTGCGCGTCGCGGCGGAGCGCCAGGGACCATACACTCGTATCGACGATCACCTTCATGCCCGCCGTCTCTGTTCCTTGTAATCATATTCCGGGTCATATTCCACGGTCCCGAACAGCGCCAGGACTTTTTCCTGCTCCAGGTGCTGCACATATTTTTCCAGGGCCTGTGTGACGGCCGCCTTTTTGGTTTTATGCCTTCCCAGCTTGACGGCTTTTGAAATAAGACCGTCATCGATTTGAAGATTTGTTGCCATTGGAATATCCTCCCTCGAATTTCACACAACATCTTACACACTAAAATGTGTGGTGTCAAATGGCTATTTCAATGAGGCACCTGATCGCTCAATTGTGGCGAATCTTCAGCCTTTCCCAAAACATACGCACAAAGGCCGCGCGCGGCGACGGCGCTGACCAGCACCTTTTCAGAAGTGTCTACACTATAAAAAAATCCTGAAACTGCCGATTCGGTATCGCCATATATCCGAATTATAATCTCTCAGCTTTTTGATGTTATTCCCGTCGAATCTGCAATCTGTGTTGACGCGCCCGCTCCCGTCTACCATTACACTAGGAAATAAGGAGGATTTTGCCGTGGCCCGTCTCGATCAACTGCCCGAAGGAGAAAGGAAACATCTGGAATCCCTGCCATGCCCCACATTTGAAACCCACCCCTGGGTGGAAGGACCGCCATTGAGCCGGAGGCGGGTGGCCATTGTCTCCACCGCCGGGGTCCATGGCCGCGACGACCGCCCTTTTACCTTCGACCCTCATGATTTTTATCGGGTCATTCCGGGCGACATCACTGCAAACGATCTGGTCATGAGCCACGTGTCCACCAATTTTGACCACAGCGGCTTTCAGCAGGACTGGAACGTGGCCTTCCCCATCGACCGTCTTCGGGAGCTGGCGGAGGAAGGCATCATCGGCAGTGTAGCGGATTATCACTACTCGTTCATGGGCGCCAACGACCCCATGCCCATGGAGCAGGAAACCCGCACCATGGCGGGCCTGCTGAAAAAGGACGGTGTTGACGCGGTGCTGCTGGTGCCTGTCTGACCTTTCTGCACGCGCGCCGTGGGCGGGCTTGCGCATTTCATCGAAGACGAAGGCATACCCACCACCCTGATCAGCCTCATCCGTCTGCATACGGAGACCACGACACCGCCGCGCGCCCTGTGGGTGCCGTTCGAGCTGGGCCGTCCTTTGGGGGTCCCGAACGATCCCGAGTTTCAAAGACGCGTCCTCCTTTCCGCGCTCAGGCTTTTTGAGGCGCCGAAAGGTCCGGTGCTTGAGGATTTTGCCGAAGACGCGCCCGCATCGGGCGATCAGCCGACCGTCATGGCCTGTCCCGTGGATTTTGCCCAGGAAAAGACCGACCTTACGGATACGGAGAAGCTGTGCGCGGGGCTTAAGAAGGAGATGGGGTCCCTGCGCCCGTGGTATGACATGACGGTCAGGCAACGGGGCCGCACCACGGTCGGTGTGAGCGGGCTGGAGCTGGATGCCGTTCCCGATTTCATCTGCTCGTTTTTCGACGGCAGACCGCCCGAATCCCCCCTCAAGGACGTGGCGCTGCCCTACGCCCTGAACCTGGCGACAGATGACCTGAAGGCATACTATTTTGAAGCGATCACATCGCAGCCCGGCCAGGAATCGGTGTCGAGCGCGGCGGTTTCTGACTGGTTCTATGGGGAGACAGTGGCCGGAGATGTCATGTACAAGCTCAAGGAGGCCTTGGGCAGGAGCGAAAACAAGCTGTTGAAGGTGGTGGGCAAAGTGTTGATTGTGCCTGTCAGTCAGGCCCACCGGGCTTAGTTCCCAGCAAGAAACGGCTCTTTTTCCCCTGAGCTTCGTTCTCCTCCCGCCTCCCGCCTCCCGCGACGCGGGAGGCGAGACTGCGACGACCAAAAACCGTACGACTCGGCGGAAACCCTTGCTTGTCCCGCCATAGTCCGCCTCAGGCGGACGACGGCGGATGCGGCCTTGCTCAGAGAAAAAATCTCTCATTTCTTACCCGGGAACTTCAGTTTAGATCCTTTTTCATATTTGCAGGTTCTCATCAACGCTTATCGGGGTAGCGCCGAGAGAAGGAATCGCGGCTTCAGCCGCGATTCCAGGGTCAAAAAGCCCTTACATTCAAATACAATTTTTTTACTCAGGCAGTGACATCCAGTCGTCTAAATCGAAATCTCGGGCAAACGGATTGACAAAGCGTACGCCTTCTATTACGGCGCCGGTGTTGAAATCCTCTGTAAAGATAATTGGAATCTGATGGAGTCGCGCCAGGGCCCAGATTTGGGCGTCCCAATAGGCCATCTTATGCGTGCGAACACCCCTCACTGCCTCCAGCACGATCGGCCCGGTTAAGTCCAATACCTCCCATGAGAGAAGATAATTTTGGATACGGTCGTAAGCCTGCTTTGTCGTCAGCGGAGGTTCTATCTTACTGGTGGCGTTAACAAAGAATTCAGCCAATACTTGAGGCGTGAGGACACCCAACCGCAGCGTTGCCAGTTGGTTTAAAACCGCAGCCGCCCGAGTTTGCTTTTCCGGATCACCCCGATCATCGCCAAGCCTCGTGTGTCAAGTTGAGTTCAATAGAATGAGGCCACGGGCGTCATAACTGTGGTAAATAAATGAATATGACCGGAACGAGCCAAAAAGATCGGTTCATGGGAACGCTTCTGGGGACGGGCGCGGACCGGTTTCCCTTTTTCGATCTCGAGCCGGATGAGGAAACCGTCCAGCGGTGGCACGGGGAGGGGCTTCCTTCCGGCACTTCCGTGGCCGACTATTTCGCCCTGGAGCCCCATTGGTCCGTGGGTCTCACCCTGCGCAGCTATCCTTTTTTCCGGAAAGCGGCCCACATCCTCACGGACCCCTCTTCCTTCAGCCGTTACTATGACCCGGACGAACCTTCCCGGTACGCCGATAACTTCGTGGAGCGCGCCGAGCGCCTCGCCCGCGAAGGCAAGGTTATATACGTGGACGCCTCGGGCGGCGGTCTTCTCCAGATGCTCGGCGTGGGGGACTGGGATTCCATGGTTGCCGCGGCCTTTGCCCTGATCGAACGACCGCGGATGGTGGAAGAGTTGATGGACCGGACCACGGATTTCTACTGTCTCTGCCTGGAGCGGGCGCTTTCCCGGGTAACGGTCGATTACGCCTCCCTTTACGAACCCATTGCCGCGAACACGGGGCCCGTCATTTCCCCGGCCATGTTCGAGCGATTTGCCATGCCGGGATACCGGAAGGTGCTGGGTCTGCTTGAAAAACACAATGTGCCCCTCCGTATCTTCTGCACCACGGGCGGCGACCTGAGCCCGCTGCTGCCGCCGCTGATCGAGGCGGGGGTAAACGGCCTCTGGATCAGCAACATTCTAAGCGAGGAAATGGCCTATGATGCCCTTCGCCGCGCATACGGGCCTGACATCGCCCTCATCGGCGGCATCGACGCCACCGCCCTGACGCAGGATGAAGCCGCCATCCGAAAAGCGGTTGAGGATACGGCGGCGCCCCTGCTGGAAAGCGGACGCTACCTCCCCTGCCTGAACGACCGCCCCCGCAGCAATGTGCCCTTCGCCGGATACGCCTATTTCCGAAAGCTGCTCAAAGAAATCGCCGGGCCTGCTTAAAGGGAACGCGATAATGTCTTGCCTACGCGAGTTGAGATCAGAAGTTCAGTGATCGCTCCCAGAGGGCAAAAATAGATCCTGTTAATCCTGTTATCCTGTCGAAAAATAAACTTGCCCGGCACTCGCAGAGGAAGAAGGCATGACCGCGCTTGAAGATCCGGCATCAATGCCATCGGATATTGCTATTGCACCCCCTGCCCCTGGATGAAGTCCCTGCAAAGCCGGATCGCCTTGATGGGATCGAGGGTCTGGGCGTCGGCGCCGATCTCTTTTCTGGCGAATTCCGTGGTCACCCCGCCCCCGATGATTACGAAAGTCTTCTGCCGCAACCCCTTTTCTTCCAGCATGGCGATGATTTGCTGCATGCCCGCGAACGCCGGTGTGATCAGGGCGGAGAGGGCAAGGACCGGCGCACCGGTTTTCTGAAGTTCAGCCACAAATGCCTCGGGCGGCACATCCACGCCCAGGTCGTGAACCATCAAGCCCTGAGATCGCATCATGGTGATGACGATGTTCTTGCCCAGGTCGTGAATGTCCCCCTTGGGGGTCCCGAACACGATCGCGCCGGCGTTGTCCCGGCCTTCACGGACCGCAACCAGGGCGGGCTCCAGGATGGCCCCGACGGCCTTGAACACTTCGGCCGAATAAATCAACTCGCTCAAAAAGAACTCGCCGGTCTCGAATTTTTTTCCTACCTCTTCCATGGCCTTCCGGCAGGCCTTGAGGATATCGAGCGGGTCCGTGCCCCCATCGAGTTCTTGTTTTACCATGTCGATGACTTCTTGCCGCTTCATTCC
Organism: Deltaproteobacteria bacterium; assembly: GCA_019307165.1. Taxonomy (GTDB): domain Bacteria; phylum Desulfobacterota; class DSM-4660; order Desulfatiglandales; family Desulfatiglandaceae; genus JAFDKD01. The sequence continues at coordinate 7,149 of JAFDKD010000402.1, forward strand.
CAGCAGTGCCTTTTTCAACGCCTCAAGCATGTATCGCACCTCCTCCGTTTCAACGTATGCCGGCTGTAATTATTCCAGATCCGCACCAGAAATGCCTTCCGGATTCCCGGCGTTAAGCAATGTCCATACCGCGCCGTCCCAGTTCCACAGCCCGAGGGCCCCGAAATCAGCGGCAAGGCCCCCGTCCCA
>JAFDKD010000403.1 GCA_019307165.1 Deltaproteobacteria bacterium
GCCGGCCTCGATGAGGTTGGTCCCCATCAGGGGACTGTTCAGGAGATCGAATGTCTTGGGGTCAGTCGTCATTCATTCCCGGGATTATATTTTTAAACAAAATGAAAAGATTGTTTCTCTCGCCAAGGCGCAAAGATCGCCAAGGAATGACATTTAGAATTTGGAATTGAGAATTTAGAATTTCAAAATCAATTGATTCAAATCGATTACGACAACGACCACGACAACGAGCACGAATGTTGGCGGATTCAATTGCTAGACTTTTCTCTACCATGCCGCCTATTGAAATCCCGGATGCCCCCTTGGCAAAGGAGGGAGTCTTGCAGGCGGCAACGGATCATGTTTTCATCCCATTTCACCGATCCTATCCGTGTGTTCCGTGTCATCCGTGGTTGAATATCCTGTCTTTCCCTGCAAAGCTGTCCGGCAGCACGTTCAGACAATCTATCACAGTCATTCTCTGCGTACTCTGCGGGCTCTGTGAGAGACAAAAAAGATCAAACGGGTCGCGGCCAACCGGTCTATTCCTCGCCACGAATCTCCCTCTGGAACTCGAGCATCGGTCCAAAAACGGCCTCCGCTATTTCCTGAAATTCGGCGTCCAGGTGGTCCGCGGTCCGGAAGCACAAATCGTAGTATGGATCCTCGCTCTCGCCCCGATGCCAGTCGTCGCCGGCCCATGTTTTACGCGCTTCGGCAAGGGCCTTGTCCGGAAGGGCGTTCTTGACATGGGACCGATGAATATACTGCCAGGATGACTCGGGAAAAAAACGAAGGGGTTTTTCAAGACCCCTCCGATAGAGGTCCAGCAGGCTCTCCAGAATTTCGCGGCATTCCTCCACGGGTCCGTATTCCACGCTCAACCACGCCCTCGCCTTTTTTACCTCCGGGTCTATTCCGCCCAGCACCGTCACCCGGGGGTATTCGTCAGGCGACATGCAGTTGAGTGCCAGATGGCGGATCCACGTATCCAGCCGGTCTCTGGGTCGAAGCTTGCCGCAGCGGTACTGGAGGCGATTGTCTTGGTACACGCCCCGCAGGTAACCGGTGAGGTCGGTTTCCCCCAGGCGCAGATCGATCGGCAGGGGATCGAGTTGCGGCCGCATGAGCAGCGGGGACAGCTTGTCGTAGAACCCTTCCATGTCGTCGGACAGCCCGCGGTAAGCGCACTGGCCCACGGTCCCGTAGGGAAGGCTTCCCGACGCCTGCGCAACGGCATAGGCCCCGGCAGGATCGAGCCCCCTGATTTTGTTTTCCAAAATGTCGTTTTCCAGCCGATACCTGTCCAACCCCTTGACATCGAATAATTCACGGTCTTCAAGGACGGTGTCGGCCCGCTCAAGTCGGATTTCGAGTCTCCGGGTCAGCAGGAAACGCGTCGGGTTCCCGAAAAACGCGCACAGGTCATCGAGGGTCAGGGCGTTCCATTCGTCTCCGGGCGGCGAAAGTCCCCCGGCGATAAACGGGGCGGGGTCATGACGCGGCCCGAGTCTTGCCCGGGCCGTGTCGCGGTTTTCCCGTGAATAGCTGAAAAATCGCCCGCTGCCGTCGAAATATTCGGGGTTGAAGGCCTGGAGCCGATGGTCGAAAAGAACATGATCCAGGATGGGCGTTCCCTGAACCTGAAACCCCTTGCCCATGTAATCGATCAATTCGCTGACGAGGACGGAGGGGGGTATGGGTGTGTTGTCCCGGATGCTCCGGCCGACATAACTGATATGGAGGAAGTCCCTGGCCGACAGGAGCGCTTCCAGAAAAAGGTAACGGTCGTCGTTCCGCCGGGAGCGGTCGCCGGGCATGGGGTGTCCGGCCATGAGGTCGAAGCCCACCGGCCTCGCCTGCCGGGGATAGGCATCGTGATTCATGCCCGTTAGGCAGATGACCTTGAATGGAATGCTGCGCATGGGGAGCATGGCGCAAAACGTAACCCCGCCGGTAAGGAAACCGAACCCGAAGCCTTTTTGTTCCAGGGAGCGCCTGATGTGCCATTTCATGAGCCGAAGGTCCACCTGCTCCCCGTAACCGGTCAGATGACGGGCCGTTTCCAGGTCCGCGGCAACATTTCGGAGAACCTGCATGTCTTTTTCCAAGCCTTTGTCCGCATCGAACATCCGTCCCGGAAGCTCGGACAGCAATGCCGCCCATTCATCGAGGGACCGGGGCCTGTCCAGTTCCTCCGTAATATCGAAAAGCGTTTGAATGAACCGGGCCAGCCTGCCGGCCAACAGGGCTTGATCCCCTTCCACATGGTCATAGGGAAGGATGCGGCCGAACAACCGCGCGCCGCCTCCGGGCATGGCATAGCCGAGCAGGAGTCTGTCCAGCCCGGCACGCCAGGTGTTCCGGTCGGTGTGGACCAGCCCCGCCCGGGATCGGCTTTCCGCGTCAAACCCCCATCGGATGCGGGTTTCCGCCACCCAATTACGGATCGGTTCCAGGTCCGCCTCCCGGAAGCCGAACTTCCTTCTCACGGCCGGCGAATCCAGTACGGCCATGACTTGGGAAGCGGTAAACCGGCCGCCCGGCAGGTCGAGGACGGCCAGAAAGGTATCGATGAGATCGCTCTCCCGGCGGGCGCTTCTATCCGCAATGCTGAACGGGATCCGTTTGGGATCATCCGCGGGCCTGTCGAAAACAGCCTGGATGTAAGGGGAATACGCCTCGATGTCGGGCGCCATCACGAGGACGTCTCCAGGCATGAGGCCCGGATCGTTTTCAAACATCTCCAGGAGCCTGTCGTGGAGCACTTCCATCTCCCGCATGGGGCTGTGGCAGGCGTGGATCTGAATCGAGGCGTCCTGTTGCCGAATGAGAGTCTTTTTGCTTTCGCTTTCACCGGCGTCCCGGAGATGAAGGATGTCGGACTGGATTAAGGCCAGCATGCCCTCTTGTTCGATTTCTTCGAAACAGGGCGCTTCGCGGCATGGAAACTCCGCGAGCAGGTCGAAAAAATCCCTGCCCAGGGTTCCCATGGCCGCCAGCAGGCTGTTCCCTTTTTCCAGGTACAGGTCCGGCAGGTCGTTTTCACCGGCATCCTCCCGCGCTTCGACCCTTGTGGCCTCCCATTCGGATACGATGTCCCCCCAATACCGCTCGCACGGGTTCATCAGAAACAGATCGACCCGGGTGCATTCGGCCACGGCCGCCAGCAACTCCACATGAAAGCGGGGCAGCGCGGAAATGCCGAAAACGGATATCCTTTCCGGAAGCCCGGCGACAAACGGCGTGCGTTTTTGCAGGGCCTCGAACAGCCGTCTTCCCATGGCGGCGCGGTGCCGTCCTCCCGCCGATCGGACCAGTTCCCGCCAGAGTTGTGCCTGCCAATGGTCATCCTTACCCGATTCCCACCCGAAAATCATGGATGGCCGGAACAGCAGGTATTGATCGAATGTGTCCGCGATCCGGCGGCACAGCTGATACTGCTTGAGCCCTTCCGGCGCATCTCCCAGGTAGGCCCGGAGAACGTCAAACCCCGGTCTGTCGAGACAGGCCGGGACCAGTTCCATGAATTTCCAGGCCATGACGTCCGGGGCAAAGGGTGAGCGTTCGGGCAGGTCAGGGTCGAGGCGGGTGAAAAGCTCTTGGATAAAGGCGTTGGGAAACGGAAATCCGTAATTGGCGCAGATGGCGTGGCGCCGGGCGAGTTGCATGGAGAGCCAGCGTTCCATGCCTTTGCTTTGCACGATGATGATTTCCGGTTCCAGCGGGGAACCGAGGGGGGCGGCAAGCGTGTCCGCAAGTCGGCGGGCAAGCACTTCCAGCCGATTGCTGGTATGGAGCGTCAGACCGGCCAAGGGGACCTTTCTGCGGAGAACACAGTCACGCCAGAGGCGGACAAGCTCATCGGAAAAAGAGCCGTTTCTGAATGGGCACTATTTATCCAGATGGCTTTTGATCACCTGTTCCTGAAGGGAGTTGAGTGGTTTGAACCCCACGCCGATTCCCTGGGGGCTTGTCCTGACGACTTCGCCGTGTACGTCGATCCCCGTGTCATGACCTTTATGGGGAAAGGTCACCACCACCTCATCGCCTATAGGGACGGGGAGGCAGGTTTCGATGAAAACGCCGCCCAGACTGAGATCCTGAATGAAATCGCTGTAGGGCCGCTTCTCGACCGCATAGTCGACCATCATGAATACGGGCTTTCGGCGGTGCTTCCGCTTTTCCCGGTTCATGACCCGGGTT
>JAFDKD010000404.1 GCA_019307165.1 Deltaproteobacteria bacterium
TGAAGGTCTTGTCCCCCGCTGTGTAGCCTTCTTTCAATTTTTCTTTGATATCGGGATCCCCTGCGGCCGCCACCAGGGTCGGCAGCCAGTCCAGGTGGGACATGATCTCGTTGGAGACGGAGCCCGCCTTTATCCTGCCGGGCCAGCGCACCATGGCGGGCACCCGGTAGGCGCCTTCCCAGTTGGTGTTCTTTTCGTTGCGGAAGGGCGTCATGGCGCCGTCGGGCCAGGTGTTCATGTGGGGGCCGTTGTCGGTCCCGTACATGACAATGGTGTTGTCGGCTATGCCGAGGTCATCGAGCTTCTGGAGTACCGTGCCCACGTTCCGATCGTGATCGATCATCACGTCGTGATAGACGCTCTGCCACCGCCCGGCCTGGCCCACGCTTTCCGGTTTGGGGTGGGTGCGGAAGTGCATGTGCGTGAAATTGACCCAAACAAAAAACGGCTTGCCGGCCTGATGCTGTTTCTCGATGAACTCCGTGGAGCGGGCCGCCACGTCGTCATCGATGGTTTGCATGCGCTTCCGGGTCAGCGGGCCCGTGTCCTCGATTTTTTGGGTCCCGTCCGGCAGGGCATAGCTGTGCATCACGCCCCGTGGGCCGAATTTCTTGTGGAACTCGGGGTTCTTCGGATAGTCGGGGTGCTCCGGCTCCTCCTCGGCGTTCAGGTGATAGAGGTTTCCATAGAACTCGTCGAACCCGTGGTTGGTGGGCAGCATCTCGTCCCTGTCGCCCAGGTGGTTTTTGCCGAACTGGCCGGTGGCATACCCCAGGGGTTTGAGCATCTCCGCAATTGTGGGGTCTTCCGCCTTCATGCCCAGTTCGGCGCCGGGCATGCCGACCTTTGTGAGACCGGTGCGGAAACCGCACTGGCCGGTGATAAAGGAGGCGCGGCCGGCGGTGCAGCTCTGCTCGGCGTAGTAGTCCGTGAAGATCATGCCTTCTTTGGCCACCCGGTCGATGTTGGGCGTCCGAAATCCCATCAGCCCCATGGTGTAAGCACTGACGTCGCTCTGGCCGATGTCGTCCCCCCAGAGGATGACGATGTTGGGTTTATCCCCGGGGGCGGCGTATGCCGCGAACGCCGGCATCAAAAGCAGACAAAGGAACACCACACCGGCATGCTTCAGTAAATGGTTTGTTTTGCTTGCATTCATGTTGATTCTCCTTTCCTTATCCCAACAGTTTAGTTGTTTAGAACAGGACCTGGAGCCGGGTCTGGATGATATTGGCCCGGCCCAGATCTACGCTCGGCTCCGCCCGATCCGACACGCGCGCGTGGATGTAATTGAACATGATGCGGAGCTTTGAACATAAGAGAAACGAAGGGCCGCCTCCCAGGCCCCCCATTGCCCTTTCATCGGATGAAAGCCTTGATTCGGGATCACATGGGAAAAAACGCCTGCATCACGGTTGTAGTTTCGGTGCTCCCCGGTGAGAAAATGACTGCCGCACACATAAAATCCCCAGAACCTGGGGTTCCCGGCGGAATCGGAATTAACAAATGATTGAAAAAATTCACCCTGCAGAGACGATGGCCCAAAAACCGAGGCAATCTCCAGGCCAACCAAATCAATGCCGCCGGTCGGTATTTTTCCCGTACCCACGAGGGTGTCGTCCGTGAGGTAGCTCTCAGGAAGGGCGCTCGCCTTGAGTTGAGAGTCGTCTCGGGACTCATCCCGGAATTGGTGAGTGTAGGAAAGACCTACATGCAACAGGGTTCTGCCCTCATCCGCATGCCGGGGAAGATAGCTGATTCGTCCCGTTATGGCGGCGCCAAAGGATTCGGATAGCCTGTCATTGGCGTCTCCCACATCCGAATAGGAGCCCGTGACCCAGAAGCCGCCCACAGTCCATGTCAGCCGTTTGTCCAGGGCCGTGGCGCGGCGCGCGAACCCGAAGTCCCGTCCAGGGGCAAATGCCAGCACAGGCAGGGACCTTTCCATGAATGTGATGTTTTTTCCGCCGGTCATGTATTCCAATGAAATGGGCTCTTTCATGTACCCGAATGTGAAATGCCCGACAAAGGGGATTTTTTTGAATTTGATCCAGTTGTCCTTGATTTCACGGGCGTTGGCAAAATCGAAAGTGAGTTTCAAGTCCGCGGCATCCCGAATTTTGCAGGCCATGGCCACCTGGAAGGTGCGAAGGTTCACATCGCCGCCTGCCAGGTTCGGAAAGGCCGCATCCAGTTCGTCGTCGGCGCCGATATATCCGGCATCGATCTCGATTCTTCCATTGATGGTGAACTTGAGATTCTTTTTCCAGCTGTCCAGGTGAAGGCCGTCCTTCCAATAGATGTGGAAGCCGCCCGTGTATATCCCTTGAATGCCCTCTCCCGCCTTCTCCATCCACTGATTGTACAGGGACGCCTGCTTTTCACTGGATGCAGCGGCTTCAGGGCCGTCCTCACCTCTTGCGGGAGAAGAAAGCCCGAAGGTGAAAATAAGGGCAAGGCCTAAAACTATGGATCGCAAAGGCATCTGAAGAAACAGGTTGTTGGATAATCTCCGGGTGATATCACATCTTCCGGCAGGGGGCCGGGTGTCCACAAACACATCAGGACCCGTAGTCACCGGATTGAATCAGGCTCACCGGTGTAATCGTTCAGGCACAACCGCCCTACCCAATCGGAACCGTCAGCAGTGGGGCGTGCTTGGGGCCCCCGCCCGACTCAGCCAGTCGGAAGAGAAACAGCAATAGGGAGAACGTCCGCTTTGACGGCGGATCCGCTTTGTCAATCCAGAACCAGTGCCCTTCATATTCAACAGTGACAAAGGCGTTGGCGGGTTTTTCCGTACCGCTCCGGACTCGAAACAGACTCCTGAATCCTGCATTCGCCGCGTCCCTGTTATCCGTGTGTGTTGGTGCTGTGTACCCGGCAGCGATATGGGCGTCGGGGATTTCAATGTGGGAAGCCAATTCAGCCATAATCTCAATCATGGAACGGCTTAACATGGCAATATCTTTGTTCGTTTCCTGAAAGGCGCCGTAAAACAGGTTGAATTCATAGGACTGGGGATCCAGGCCGAGCAGACGCTTGACCGTGTTAATCTCCTCAGCCGTGCTGTCGCTGATATTCTTCTTTCTGAAAAACATCACCGTGGCCTCTTTGCTCGTTTCCTTTTCAATATGCAACCCGAGTGCGGATGATTTCTGTATTTCCCGGAAGGCAAGAAGCAGGCGGTAAAACCGGGGATCGGCTTCATGGGCAATAAACTCCGCCCCCGAGCGGTTGTAGATGCCGTTTACGGATCTCACGCAGGCCCGGAACACGAAATCCACCGGCCAACCGGCCTGCACCAGCGACAGAAGCGCGAAGGGCGGGATGGGGGTCAGAAGTCTTTTGATGAAATCCTCACCCGTAAGCGGGGTGTAGGTTATGGTAGGCTTATCAGCGTACTTGACCGCACCGCCGACACCTGCAGTCTGTCCCGCCGTAGTGAGCCCTGAAGACGACAAGTTGAGTTGGCCTTCCACGGAATAGGAACTGATCACCGAGGCGACATCCAGAAACACCGGTGCGTCCTGATAGCGAAGCTTTACCATGTTCAGCAGCATTTGCCTTTTCCAGGAATCGGATATGGCGGTATTGTAATCAAACCTGTCGCGCGACACGGTAAGGGGCCCGATGCCGCCGCAACCGGCAAACAGCAGAAGCAGAAACGCCCAAAGCCAAATTTTGAATCCGTTCATGGAAACCCCTCGTTTGACAGGCACAGTTCCGTTATCCCCGCCTTCGTCACCATGTCAATAAAATTCAATATGCATGCCAAGTTTGACATGCGCCCCATGTTGTTGGATAACCACTTGATTTTGTTGTCGATATTAAGTAGGCAAAGGTCGGGGTGAAATTATAAACGCTTTATGTTGCCTACCAAATACGGTGTTTCCACCATATTTGGTGATGGGGTCGCCTGAAGTCGTCGGCAGTTGTTGGTGCAAAACTCTCCCCGACCGCAGCAAGCTGATAAACAGTCGGTCGCTATCCGGGCAAAAGCAAAAGGCCGGATTAATCCGTCTGGGCCCGAACAGGTGAATCCCCGGAAACGCCCGGATTCAACGACTGCGCGTCTTCTCTCGTCAGATAGGTCTTGGTTGCCGGGATCGCAAACTTGATCCCTTCCTTTTCAAATGCCCGCATGATCTCAAGGTTCACGCGCTGACTGAAGTCCAGAAACGCCCAGTAATCGTTGGAATGAAACCAATAGAACATCACAATATTAAGCGAGTCCGGGTTGAATTCGCTCAAGTAGACCCTGGGCGGAAAGGCCGGGTTCATCCCTTCGTGATCCGCCAGGGCCTCTTTGATGATGCCCAGCGCTTTTTCCACCTTTTCGGCCGGTGTGTCATAGGGAATGCGTATGTTGGTCCGCCGCCGGATGTGCGGCCTCCGGGCGATATTTTCGATATCGGCCCGCGCCATTTCTTCGTTGGGGATGATGGTCTGATGCCCGGTGAGGAGCCGCATTTTGGTGGATCGCAGCCCGATGTCCTCCACGACGCCGTCGTGCCCTTTGGCCACGATGCGCTCCCCCACGCGATAGGGCTTGTCTATGAGGATCATGATGCTTCCGATGAAGTTCTTGATGGAATCCTGGGCGGCCAGGGCCACGGCAATGCCGCCTACCCCGAGGCCGGTCAGGAGGGTGGTAACATCGAAACCGAAGTTGTCGAGCCACAGCAATAAGGCGAAAATGACGATCAAAATCTTGACGGTCTTTCTGACCGGGCCCAGCAGTTCGGCATCCATATAAACATCGCTTTTCCGCAGATGCTCGGTCCACCAGGCAAAAATGAGGTCAATGGATCTCAAAAAGGCCCAGGTAAATGCAAGGATCAGGAGGGTCCCCCCTTTCATTCCCTCGCGCAGTGTCAGGGAAGGCCCGATCCATTCGACCCCGATCCTGAGAAGAACAAGCCAGAGCAGGATGCGAAGAGGTCCTCTAAAAAACCGAATGATGTGTTTGCGCAGGCCAGTGTTTTTTCGGCCGAGAAACAGGCCGAGTAACCACGTGGGCAGAAAGGCGGCAACATAAGCCAGGCCGATAAAAATCAGTCCCAACGCCCATTGCCATGCCTCCCAACCCAGAAACATAAAACCGGGAAAATACTTTGACAGGCTTTCCTCAAACGGCCTGTACCCGAATTTCCTGTACAGATAGGGAATTTCGGCGACCGTTTTTCGGGAGAACTTCCAGATGGGAACGCCGTCCTCGCGCGGCACGCGCTGTATCAGGATTTCATACACCTTGGCAGGGGTCTTGAGCCGGCCCAGGCTGTCCCTGCTTCTGGGCAGTCCGTCAT
>JAFDKD010000405.1 GCA_019307165.1 Deltaproteobacteria bacterium
GATTTACAGCCGCCCACAAATCCCCCTCGGGAGGCTGTCCGATAACTCATTTAAAAAGGGGGAAGCCGGATGGAACCCCACGTTTTTAAGGCGGGCAAGCCTTTGGAAATCGCCCTTCCCTTTGGTGCCAATTTTAAAAAAGACCCCGATGCAAAGCCCCCCTTTGCAAAGGGGGTGGGGGGATTTAATACCGTTCGCAAATCCCCTTCGGATGGAAACCCTTTGCAATTGTTCCGCCATTCCCATATTCCGCACTTAACCCAACATTCCAATCTTCCAAAAATGAAGCCGCCGCAGATCGGTTGTCTCCAGCGAGTCTCTTTGGCGGGATGTGAAATCCCACTCTACGGCGATTTGTGCTTGTAATGATCTCGATATATTAAACAAGTCAGACAACGTATCACCCGAGCTTTTTTCCCGTGTGCGCATCAACAAACGGAAAGGGCTTCCAGAAGTCGTGGCTGAACAGCCGGCCCGCGGGCGTGAGCCCGTACAGCATGTCCGCGGCCAGCAGGACCGCCGCGCCCGTCCAGGTGGTCTTCTCCTGGGTATAGATTTCCCGGTCCGGAAGATTGACCCCGGTCCAGTAGGCGCCGTCGTCATAGCGCTTGTCCCGTATCCAGTCAAAAAGGGCCTCCGCGGTCTTCAGTTCTCCTGTTGCGGCCAGGGCCATGACCAACTCGGAGGTCTCCGCCATGGTCACCCAGGGCTTGTCCGACACGCAAAGGGCGCCCCACCCCTCCACGGTATAGCGCTCCCAGCCGGACGCGATCCGCTCTCCGGCCGCGGTCCCCTGAATCGCGCCGCAGAGTACGGGGTAGTACCAGTCCATGGAATAGCGTTCCTTGGTCCGGTCAAAAAGGTCCGACCGGAAACGAATGGCATGGCCCAGCTTCAGCCGGGCAATCTCCCACCGGGGCCTTTTCTCATCCAGGAGCGAGGCGATTTTCAGGGCGCAGGTCAGGCTCATGTAGATGGAGCTTGACCCCGTGAGCAGGGACCTTCGGGCGGTGCTCCCATCGGCCCGCTTCGCCCACCGGACCTCGCCCGTTTCTCTTTGCAGGCCGATGACAAATTCCATTGCGCGCGACAGGCATGGCCACATGGTCCGCAAGAACCCGTGATCTCCCGTGCACAGGAAGTAGTGAAGGACGCCCACCGCGACATAGGCCGTCATGTTCGCGTCCTTGTACGTCCCGTTTTCAGGCTCGCCCGCCCAGTAGGCGGCCCACCAGCTTCCGTCGGGCAGTTGGTTGCGCGAGGACCACGCATACGCCTCCCGGGCCTCCTCGTGGAAGCCGGCCACGGTCAATCCCATGGCGCTTTCCACATGGTCCCATGGATCGGTCATGTTTCCGTCGGACCAGGGGATTTCTCCATCGTCCCGTTGAACCCGCCGGATGTATTCGCCCACTGTTTGAACTTCAATCAGGGGTTGACGGGTTTTCGGTGATACAATCCCTTCGTGCATGGCTTTTCTCCAATGTTACTTCCTGAATCTTTCTGGCACCTGCTTCTCAGCCGGGGGTTTTTTGAATGCCGCCCTTTGCAGAGGGCTCTTCCGGGTTTTCAGTGGGTGAATATTGCATCAAAAACAACTCTCGCTCAACGAAGCGGTCAGGGGGTTGAGCAGGTATTCCAGGAACCTGCTCATCCACGTCCGTTTCATCATGTCCCAGACCAGAAACCGGTGATAGAGGTTGACCGGCATCGAGTCCTCCCGCGTGGGTCCCACCAGGCACTTGAGCCACCAGTAGGGGGTGTGCAAACCGTGGGCGAAATGGGCCGCCCACCTGCGTACGCCCGCGCCTTCCAGGCGTCGAACCAGTTCTTTTTTCCGGTAGATCCGAATATGACCGCCGTTGGCCCGGTAATAGTCCGTGGACAGGGCCCAGCAGATCCGCTCGGGGAGATACCTGGGAACGCTGACCACCAGGTCCCTGCCCTTTTTCACCACCCTTGCCAGTTCGTCTATGGCCCGTTCCTCATCGGGGATGTGCTCCAGCACTTCCGAGCAGATCACCAGGTCAAAGGCATGGTCCCTGAAAGGCAGGCGGGTAATGTCGGCCACCAGTGTCGCGCCCATGCCCGCCTGGGCCCCCAGTGCCTTTTCGTATTGCAGCCGTTTTCGGGCCTCCTTGGCGTCATCAAAATTGATATCCATACCGACGGCCACCACCCGATCCCGTCGGGAGGCCGCACAGGTATGGCGTCCCGTGCCGCATCCCACATCCAGAACGCGAAACCCCGGCCTGATCCTGAGCCTGTCAAAATCTACGGTGATCATGTATGGCGTCCCGATAGGCCTCGACGGTCCCCTGCGCGGCCTTTTCCCACGTGAAAAAGGCCTTGACGCGCCGGTAACCAATCCGCCCCATCTGTTGAGCCCGGTCCGGGTGGTCCAGCAGGTCGCGAACGGCCCGGGAAAGGGCGGCCGCATCGCCCGGGGGCACCAGGACCCCCGCATCGCCCACCACCTCGGGAAGGGCGCCGCCGGTCGTACTGACCACGGGAACGCCGCACGCCATGGCCTCGCCCGCGGGAAGGCCGAACCCTTCGTACATGGAGGGCACCACGGCCACCGACGCCCGGGCGTAAAGACGCACGAACGCGTCGTTGTCGATCCTGCCGGTAAAGGTGATCCGGTCCCCGATCCCAAGCTCCCGAATGAGTTGTACGATTCGCCCGTTTTCCCTGGGCTCGCCCACCACGGTCAGGCGAACGTCATGGGTCCGGGAGAGGTCGGCCACCGCGTTCATCAAATGCCGGAGCCCCTTGAGCGGCATGTCCGCGCTGTTGGTGACCATCAGACGGTTGGGTTCCCGCGGGATTTCCGGGACCGGATAGAAAAGCTCCGTGTTGATGCCGTTGGGCACGACCCTGAATCTTTTCTCGGGAATGTTGAAATCCCTCCGGATATCCTGCCTGGCGCATTCCGAGACCGTGATAATGTGCGACAGGGTCCGGGAGACGCGCTTCTGCATGCCGATAAAGGAATACCACCGCATGATCTGGGCCTTGCGCCACACCGATCCCGCGGCCTTGATCGCCAGGTCCCGGTCCACGGTTATGGGGTGATGAATGGTGGCCACGGTGGGCAGCAGGCGCTTGATGCCCCAGAGTCCGTAGGAAAGGCATTGGTTGTCATGCACCACGTCATAGTTGCGAAACCGGTCCCGCAAAAAATAGTAGGCCCGGACCCCGAATGTAAAGGGCTCCGAGAAACCCATGGTTGAAATCCCCGCCCATTCCATGAAGTTGATGGGATTTGAAAGTTCCTTGAGCGAGGGTATCCGAAACATGTCTTCCGGATTGTACAGGTCCAGGGAGGCCAGACGAAAAAGAGGAATGTCCCCGTGAAGCTGTGGGTCGGGGGGACCGGAAACCACGTCCACCTCATGGCCCAGGTCCTTTAGGGCCCGGGCGAGGTTCTTGAGATAGACCCCCTGCCCGCCGCAGTGGGGGTTGCTACGGTAGCTGAGCAGGCAGATGCGAAGCGGTTTCAGGACCGCTTGTTGCGTTTTCGGCCTTGACGCCACCGGCGCCATACCAGGGCCTGCTCCTCCAGCACGGTCCATTTCCGCTCCATCAATCCCGGCAGCGCCGTCTCCGTGCGCCGGCATTTTCAGAGATAGTCCACCCAGCGCCACTTGACGCGCCCCCTATTCGATTCATACTCGAGAAAGTCCCTGTCCGATGCGTAGTTCAGCGTGGAGACAACCTGGTCCCTGGTCTGGTTCGTGGCGGACGCCAGGCGTTCGGCGAGCGTTTCAAGGTCCGCATCGCGCGACATCGGGTCGCTGCCGTTTTTCCAGGAACCCCATTTTTCCAGCATCTCTTCCATCATGAGATCGTAAATGAGCACCGTGTGTTCCAGGCGTGTCAATTGCCAGGCATCGTCTTCGGCGGCCTGTCCCCGTTCCCTGAGCACCTTGATGTACTCGAGCCATTGATCGAACTCCTGCTCCCATTCGATGGCCACAGCGTCCAGCATGGCGCGGCTGACGTGGTCCGTTTCCACGATGGCCCGGTTTGCGTGGTAATCGCGCCAGTCATCCGTCAGTATGTTGATGCCCAGCTCCGCGCTCTTCTCCCGCACCTCGGTGCCGGGAAAAGGCGCCAGCAAATGATACCCGTAAATGGCGCCCATGGATTTGATGGTTTCCCCGAACCGGGCCGTTTCATCCATGGTTTCGGGCGTCTCCCCGGGGAGTCCCAGGATAAATGAGACATGTGCCTGGATACCCGCGTCCGCGCACATCTGCACCGCCCGTATCACCTGATCGGTGGTGATGCCTTTTCGGATGCGGCGCAGGATCTCCCGATTGGCGGATTCCACCCCGAAACTCACCGTCTGACACCCGCCCTCCTTCATTTTTGTCAGGACCTCCCGCGTAACCGTGTCGACCCTGGCAAATGCGGCCCATTTGACATCAAGCCCCCGTTCAAGAATGCCGTCGCAGACCGCAATGCAGTGCCGTGGATTGGCGGTGAACAGATCGTCCGCGATGTTGATCTGGTGAAAGCCGAACCGGATCAGTTCCTCCAGTTCGTCCACCACCGCGTTCGGATCCCGATAGCGAACCTTGGCCCCGACCATTTTGCGACCCACGCAGAATATGCACTGAAATGGGCAGCCACGGCTGGTCGTCATGCTGATGGGCATCGCCAGGGAGCGGTAGCGCCCCAGCGGCAGCAGATGGCGGGCGGGCACCGGCAGACTGTTCATGTCCTCCAGCCGGTCTCTGGGCGGTGTTCTCCGTATATCGTCGCCGTCGCGATAGACGACGCCCTTCACCTCTCCCCATGTTTTTCCGTTTTGAGCGGCCCGGGCCAGGTCCACGATCGTCCGGTCGCCCTCCCCCAACGCCACCACGTCCAGGGCCGGGTACTCGCGAAGGGTCTTTTCCGCGCGGAACGTGACGTGCGGGCCACCCATGACCGTGACAATGGCGGGATCGATGTCCTTGACGTCGTTCAACACCGAAATGCCGTGATCAAAGGTCATGGTCACGGACGTGGCTCCCACCATGTCCGGTTGGAACCGGGTGAGCACCCGCTCCAGCAGCCCTTTTGTGTAGGGAAATACTACCAGGTCGAGCACCTGAACCTCCACCCCGGCCCGCTCGAGCGCTGCGGCCAGAAACGCAAGCCCCAACGGCGGTGACGGGGTTTCGGAGATGGGATAGAAAGGGTTGATAAGTATGACGCGCATGGTTGCGGGTGTTCCTATTGAGTGTCTGTCCAAAAACGGCGCTTTTTCCGATAAGCTTCGTCCGTCTTTCTTGGTTCCTGGTTCCTGGTTCTTCGTGCTTTGTTTGTCGTTTTTTTGAGGGCGTTATCCGTTATCATCGGGCTGTTGCTCAAAATGCTTCCGACGGTTTATTTTATCTCGCAAAGAACGCAAAGGACGCAAAGATAACATATTTAAATTGAAAAACAAGACTGTGCGAGCGGCATCCATGCCGCGTCGAATCGCGGCTAAAGCCGCTCCTACAACGTCCCTGCGCAATGCCGCTTCCCTGTAGGAGCGGTTTCAACCGCGATACCTGACGGGCGTTATCTCCTGTCGTTAAACTTCCATTGCGGCTGAAAATGTGCCGGT
>JAFDKD010000040.1 GCA_019307165.1 Deltaproteobacteria bacterium
CGCATCCTTCCCCGCCTGGTGCTTCCCGATGCACGAGACAAGGACGCTTACTACCACATGCTGGCGGCGAGAACGATCCGCAAAAACAGGTATCGGATGCCCCGGACCCTTGATGAATTGATTCTGCCCGGGATCTACGACTATCCGCCGTTGTTCCATCATCTCATGGCACTCTTTCCCGAGGCCCGCCACGCGGCGGTGGAGCGGTGGGCCGGCGCCATATTGGATGCCGCCCTTGGCCTGACCGTTTATCTTTTTTCCCTCTACTGCCTTGCAGGGCTGGGCTGGGAAAAAGAGCCGGCAACGGCGGCCCTTTGGATCTCCGTCCTGCTTTTGTTCTCACCTTCCCTGACCAGTGTGGGCACGGGGCCGCGCGCGTATCAGGGGACGCCGCGGACCCTTGGTGAACTGCTTTTCCTGCTCTCCATGGCCTGTTCAACGGTTGGCGCCCTTGAAGGGTCGGTGGCCTTTCTGATCGCCGCCGGCGTGTTCGGCGGTCTTTTAATGCTGACCAGCAAATTCGGCGTTCAGGTCTTTTTGCTGATTCATGCCGTCCATCTGGTCATTCTGGGAAGCATGGTCTGGTTGGCTGTCCCCGTAATGAGCGTCATATGGGCGCTGATCTTTTCATGGGGACATTACGGGCGGGTCGCTTCGGGACATTGGGCGCACTGCCGGTACTACCGGCGCGCCATCTCCCGGCGGTTCTATATGGTTACAGGGAAAAACCGGTGGGCTGACGTGAAGGCCGTGATACCGAACCTGGTACGCGCGCCGAAAAAGGCCGCCCGGACGCTGCTGATGGACAACACCTATTTTCTCCTGATAATTAAAAACCCTCAGCTTTTCTATGTGATATGGCTTTATATGTCAGCGCGCCCGCCGGGCAATCCCGTGTACCATCTCCTGGCGACTTGGGTTACTGGCGGACTGCTTGCCTTCTGCCTGACGTCCTTGAAGCCGTTTCTGTTTCTGGGCGAGGCGGACCGTTACCTTGAATATGTGCTGGCGCCTCAATTCATACTAATCATGGGGTCCGGCCAGGCGTTCCCTTTTGCGTACTTCCTGCTGGCATACGAACTCGTCCTCTACGGGGTCTATGTGGGCATTTTCGTGTCACACTATTCACAGGCAGCCGGCGGCCAACCCGAATTCCGAGAGATGGTCGCTTTTCTGAAAAACGAGGGGCGTATCCACCGCATCCTGCCTTTGTACCTGGCGGACGCGCTGCAGCTGGCGTATGATGCAGGCAAGGGAGTGGCCCACTTTCCCGGTAACTTCAGGAATGCTTTTTTCCCTTTCCGTGAATTTCTCGATTTCTACCCAACAGTTTATCCCTTCCCGAAGGAGGATCTGGAAGGCCTTATGGCACGCTATGAGTTTGACACGGTATGTTTCTCCGAAGATGACCTCGTCAAAGCTGAGGCGCACGGCATCGTTTATGACTTCAGGAAATTCAAGATCCTGTTCATGAATACGAAATATCGCGTGATTGCGCCCATGGACGCTCCTGCCGACATGCAAAGCGCCGTCAACCGTTATCAGTCATGAAAATCACCCTCTGGAAACATATCCTCAACGAAATCTGGCCGACATTTGCGGCCAGCATGTTTATATTCGTTTTCCTGATTGTCGCAACCCGGATTCTTTCCATTACGGAAATGATTGTGGTCAGGGGGGTGAGCGCGAAGCTGGTGATGATGATGATGGTCTATCTGCTGCCCGATATCATTACCTTTGCCCTGCCGGCTACGGCCCTGATGGCCGTTGTGATTTCATTTCTGAGGCTGTCGGCGGACAGTGAAATCATCGCGTTGAAGGCCTCCGGTGTAAGCCTTTATCAGATGCTGCAACCCGTGTTTGTTTTTTCCACCATCGGATTGATCATCGCCCTTCTTGTCGGTTTTTTTGCCGCCCCCTGGGGGAACCGGTCATTCAAGGACCTGTTATTCAATATCGCCCAGTCAAACGCGGACGCGGGCATCAAAGAGCGCGTCTTCAGCCAGCCGTTCGACGGGGTTGTCTTCTACATCAAACGGTTCTCCAGTCAGGAGCGTGTGATGGAGGACGTGTTCGTGGTGGACCGCCGGGAGACTAAGATTACCAATACGATCATCGCTGAAAAGGCCGGTCTTTTCGTGCATCCGGAACAGCGGATCCTCACACTTCATTTTGTGAACGGCACCATCTTTGTCAGTTCGGAGGAACAGGCGTCGGACCGGATTATCAGCTTCAGCACCTATGACCTGCATATCGATCTGAAGGAATTCATGAAATCCATGGCGTCGAGGCAGCGGAGGCCGATGGAAATGACCGCAGGCGAGTTGCTGGAAGAACTGAAGCACAATACAAAAAATGACAAGTTCAGAAACAAAATGGTTATCAAGCTTATGGAAAAGGTGACCATCCCTATCGCTGTTTTCCTGATGGGCGTCATCGGGGTACCCCTGGGTGCCCACATCAGGGGACGGGGGCGACCGGCCGGCATCGGGCTGAGTCTCGGCGTGTTCCTCGTGTATTATCTTTTTCTCGCCGGAATGAACAGTATATGCGAAACAGGCAAGGTGTCCCCGTTTCTAGGGGTATGGGCGCCGAACCTGTTTCTGCTCATTTCGTGTATCTATCTCATAAGGCAGGTGGCCAGGGAGCGATCCATGAACTTGTTCCAGTTGCTTTCCCGCAGACCCGGGTAATTAGTGCCCACATCCCGGAAATTATATAACTTAATTAAATGAAAGGTTGTTGCCGGCATTTTTGTTTATGCGGACTACATGGAATAATGGAATGTTGGAACAGTGGAATAATGGCCAAAAACGCATAACATCTGTATTTTGATTAAGGGTTTTGGGATCAACTCCCACTGTTTCTCCATGAATCATGATGTTTCAATGAGAAAGAGGTGGAACAGAAACCCACTATTCCAATATTCCATCATTCCATCATTCCAATTGTGAGCGAAGCGAACTAAGTTCGGGAGGCTGTATTGAGGGTTCTTTCAAGATATCTGATCAAGGAATTCATAAAGATGTTTTCCATGTGCCAGACTATCTTCCTGGGCATCTACCTGATCATCGATTTTTTGCAGAAGATCGACAATTTCATCCGGGGCGGGGCCGGCGTCGGGCTCATGTTTTCCTATTTTTACTACAAAATCCCCTACATTGTCGTCCAAATGACCCCCGCGGCCGCGCTCATATCGGTCATCATCCTTATTTCCATGATGAAGAAACATAATGAAATCACGGCCATCAAGGCCAGCGGGATCAGCATCAGCCGGCTCTCCGCCCCCCTGATCGTTTCCTCCGTCGTCCTGTCCGTCGGGATTTTTGTGCTGTCCGAATTTGTCGTGCCCCAAACTTACTCGAAAAGCCGGGCCATATTTAAGGAAGATGTCAAAAAGCAGCAACAGAAGCAGTTTTACGGGCACGCGGACATCTGGTATAAAGGTGTTAACAGCATTTACTGGATCAAGCTCTTCGATTCGAAGAATATGGTCATGGGGCACCCGACCTTTTTTTTCATGGACGAGCGGTTCAAGCTTATCCTTAAGATCCGTAGCCGTTGGGCCGTGTGGACCGGGACCTACTGGAAGGCCTTAAGGGGGGTGGCCCAAACCGCCAGGGAGGACGGCGGATTCGACTCCCGAGCGTTCGATGAAATGGTTCTCAACATCCCTGAAAAGCCTGAAGCGTTCTTGAAAACCGTCAAGAAACCCGAGGAAATGAGCTATTGGGAATTGAAACGATTCGCCCAAGAGATCCAGCAGGAAGGCTACAGCGCCTCGCAGTATCTGGTGGACATGAATATCAAGTTGGCCTTTCCTTTCATCATTCTCATCGTCGTACTGATCGGTATTCCCATCGCCCTGCGTGTCACGCGGGGAGGCGCGCCGCTTGCCGTTTCTCTGGGGATAGGGGCGTGTTTTTTTTATCTGCTCGCTCTGGGCATCGCGCGCTCCTTCGGGCTCTCGGGCGCACTGCCGCCGATGGTCTCGGCCTGGGTTGCCAATGCCGTTTTTTTTCTGGTCGGTGTCTATCTGATGATGCATGCGGAAACGTGAGCATTGAACATTGAAGATTGAACATTGAACAGTGAACAGTGAGCAGTGACGGATTGATGATCAAAGCCCTGGTGGAGGGTTTTTCTCTCGCCAAGGCATGAGGCGCCATGAAGGGATTCTTGACCAACCATTACCTCATCGTATTTTGCGCCACCCTCGCCCTTTCGCTCGTTTTCACCCCCTTGATGAGAAGGGCGGCCGTAAAATGCGGCCAGGTGTCCCGCCCCAAGGATAATCGGTGGCACCAGAGGGAAACCGCCCTGATGGGCGGTGTCGGGATCTTTATGTCCGCGATGCCGCTCTGGTTGATCGCCGCGTTCGTACTTGACTGGCCCGTTTACGGGCATCCATATCTACCCCTTGCCGTTTGCGCCGCGGGCATATTTGTGTTGGGTCTGGTGGACGACATTTTCAACATGGACCCCCAGAACAAATTGGCGGGACAGATCGTTATCGCCTCGGTGCTCATTTTTTTCGGCTTCCGTGTGGGATGGACGGATTCCGAGACCATTAATCTGGTCCTTTCCTTCTTCTGGATCGTAGGGATTACCAACGCCTTCAACCTGCTGGACAACATGGACGGGCTGGCCGCGGGTGTTGCGCTTATCAGCGGCGCTTTTCTTTTCCTGTTTCTGTTCATGGAACCCGAAACCCGGACCGCATCCGCTCCCGTACTTCTCATGCTGGCCGCCTATTGCGGGGCCGTATCGGGCTTCCTGGTATACAATTTTAATCCGGCCTCCATATTCATGGGAGACGCCGGAAGCCTTTTTCTGGGCTTTATGCTGGCCTGCCTCACCGTTGCCGCCGATCCCGGGCAGGCAGGCCAGGGCGGGTCTTCCTTTCATCTCCTTTCGGTTATGGCCATTCCCATCCTGATCCTGTTCATCCCTATTCTTGACACGGGATTTGTAAGCCTCATGCGGAAACTGTTCCGACGAGCCGTATCCCATGGCGGAAAGGACCACTCCTCCCACCGCATGGTGGCTATCGGATTTTCCGAAAGAAAAGCGGTCCTGGTGCTCTATGGGTTTTCCGTGGCCTCGGGCCTGATCGCCCTGGCTATGCGCTATTTGAGTGCCGGTATCAGTCTGGTCGTCATCGCCCTCTACCTCCTCTTTGTTCTCTTTTTCTGGATATATCTGGCACGGGTAAAGGTTTATCAGGAAGAATCGATCCTGTCCGGCAGGGGCGCCGGCCTCATCACCCCCATCCTGGTGGAGATCACCTACCGGAGAAGGCTTCTGGAAGTCCTGCTGGACTCGGTCTTGATTACCGTAGCCTATTACACCGCCTATCTCCTTCGATTTGAGGGGCAGCTGGGGGGGGATTTCGATTTTTTCCTCAAATCCCTGCCCATACTGATTTCCTGTCAGATTTTTGCCATGTATATTCTGGGGGTGTACAGGGGTGTATGGGAAAGCACCGGTCTCAGGGACCTCGTGGGTTACGTCCAGGCGATTTCGGTCGGCACGGTGATGACCATTCTGATCCTCCTTTTCGTTTACCGTTTCATGAGTTTCAGCCGGGCGGTCTTCGTCATTTACTGGTTTTTTATGCTGATCCTGGTGTCTCTATCCAGGCTTTCGTTTCGCATGCTGGATGAAGGGATTCGAAAAAATTTCAATGAAGGCATCCCGACGCTGATTTATGGCGCCGGCGCGGGCGGGCAGATGGCTTTGAAGGAGATCGAAACAAATAGGGAAATGGGCCTCAGTCCCGTAGGATTTGTGGATGACAACGTCCGCATCCATCGAAGGCGCGTCAAGGGATACCCGGTACTGGGAGGTCAAGATCAATTGCCTGAAATTCTTCGAAAATATAAGGTGAGGAAGATTGTTGTCGCTTTCAGGGAAAAGGGCGCCGAGAAAAAACGGGAACTTCGCGCCGTCTGCGCCGGTCTTGGCCTGGAAGTGGATGTGGCGCAAATGAGGCTGGTTATAGATTAAACAGTGAACATTGAACAGTGAACATTGAATATTGAAAATTGAAAATTGAGAATTGAAAATGGGATGAAGGGATTAGGGGGCTAAAGCTCATAGCTCACAGCTCATAGGTAGAAGGTAGAAGTAAGGATTAAGGGATGAGGGGATTGGGGATTAACCGGCATCCGGTTCCAGTATCCAGCATCCAGTATCTAGCATCCAGTATCTTGTATCATGTATCCCCTGTACGGTATCGAGTAACCCGTACCTCGTAACTCGCAACCCGTAACGCGTAAGGTGCTTGGTTCGCCGCATTGACAATCCACAGGGCTTCGGCCTATAAATATCGTCAGCTGCTGCAGACCGGATTTCTTGTCGTGTGGTTGCAAATCGACCTTGTATTACCTGAATCTTGCAGGCGCCGAGTTTGCTGAAGATGCAAGGCATCAAGCGCGCAGCCGTAAACTTTACCGCAAGCGCTTGATAACGCCGCAGATTCGGCAAAATCGGCGCCCCCGAAGGGTGAGCAATCTTGAAAAAATACGGTACGTTGTTCTTTAACCCGATGGGTTATCTTTGTCGTTCTGCTCTTTTCCGCGGAACCGATTGAAGTAATTTTTTCTATTTAAGCGCTTCAAGATTGCTCATACAAGATTCAGGTATGAATTGAAGGAGAGGGTATGGATTACAGTCTTTCCATGGAGCAGGAGATACTTCGCAAATCGGTTAGGGATTTTGCGGAAAAAGAGATCAGGCCCGTGGCCCGGGAACTGGATGAAACGGAAGCCTTTTCCTACGACACCATGCAAAAAATGGCCGAACTGGGGCTTTTCGGGATGTTCGTCTCGGAAAAATATGGCGGTCAAGGCATGGATTATGTGTCCTATATCATCGCCACGGAGGAGATCGCCCGGGTGGATGGGTCCCATGCAGCGACCGTGGCTGCCGGGAATTCCCTGGGAATCGGTCCCCTCTATTATTTCGGCAGCGATGAGCAGAAGGAAACGTATCTTCCCCAATTGTGCGCGGGCGAACGCCTGTGGGGCTTCGGACTGACCGAACCCAGTGCCGGGTCGGACGCCGGCAGTTCCAAGACCACCGCGGTCCGGGACGGGGACCGTTGGCTGATCAACGGCAGCAAGATATTCATTACCAACGCATCGACCCGGATTACCTCCGGGGTGACGGCCCTGTGCCGGACAGGCACGCGGGACGACGGCAGGCCCGAACTTTCCTGCATCCTTATTGAGCAGGGAACGCCGGGCTACGAGGCCAGGGAGATGCACGGCAAGATGATGTGGCGGGCGTCCAACACGAGCGAACTCTACTTCGAAGACTGCCGGGTCCCGGCGGAGAGCCTCCTTGGCCCGAGGGGCCACGGGTTCTATCAGATGATGCAGACCCTGGACGGCGGGCGACTTTCCATTGGGGCCATGGGTCTGGGAGGGGCGCAGGGATGCCTGGAAATGGCCCTGAAATACGGCAAGGAAAGGGTCCAGTTCGGCAAACCCATTTCCAATTTTCAGATCAATGCCTTCAAACTGGCCGACATGGCCACGGAAATCGAATGCGCACGTCTCCTGCTCTACAAGGCCTGCTGGCTGCGGGACAATGAGAAGCCTTTCTCCAAAGAGGCCGCCATGGCCAAACTGTACTGCTCCGAAGTCATGTACCGGTGCGCCAATCATGCGGTGCAGCTCCACGGGGGATACGGGCTCATGAAGGAATATGACATAGAGCGGTTTTACAGGGACCAGAAACTGCTGGAGATCGGCGAAGGGACCTCGGAGGTGCAGCGCCTGGTGATTTCCCGGCTCATCGGGGCACTGTAGGGGAACGGGAGCCTCCCCAACAGCAGGGACGGGGGTTTGGCGGATGTAGACTTCGGTTCATTCTATTTGCAAAAATGGCCATGATTCACGCTGTCCGAGCGTTGAATCATGGCCTTTTTTTTGAAACGTCTTGATTTTCCGGGTATTTGACAAAGGCCGGCAATTGTGTCATGGTTTGCCTGATTTCCATTCAGATATGTCTCTTTTTCCGATAAGTTGCGTTCTCCTCATTGGAAAGGTGCCTTGGAGTTGATCTGTTTTTCCGGCCGCCGGCCGGAATGGAGCCGGCCATGTCATGGACCAAGTCGGATATCGTTGCGAGTGTCAGGGAAACGGTGCGGTTGAAAAATCCTCAAAAAAGTGCCCAACGATATCTTTTTCCGGAACTGAATTGCGTGTTGCTGTCCAGAAAACGCGCTGCCGCGGTCGTCGACGGCCTCTTCGAAATTATGAAGCGAACCCTCGTGCAGGGAGAGGATGTCCGGATCCGGGGCTTCGGCAAGTTTCAGACAAAATTCAGATGGGCGAAACGGGGCCGGAACCCGAGGACCGGAGAGATGATCATTATTCCCTCAAGGCGAAGCGTCACCTTCAAGACCTCGCCCAAGCTCCGAAGGCGAATAAACCATCCCGAAAACGACTGAATCTCGGACAAAACCCTCCTGTTGTATCCTATAAATTACTCGAAAATGATCTTTCCGTCCTTCGCATCTACCCGGATGCGTTCGCCTTCAGGCACGGTTCCTTCCAGGATTTTCAGCGCCAACGGGTCCTGAACCATGTGCTGAATGGCCCGTTTCAGGGGACGCGCCCCGTATACCGGATCGAAGCCGGCCTCGGCCAGAAGTGACTTGGCCGCCTCCGTAAGCTCCAGGCCGATCTTGACCGCTTCGAGACGCTTGCTCAGGAGATCGATCTGGATGTCCACGATCTTTTTGATTTCTTCGGCGCCCAGGGCATTGAAAATGACGATTTCGTCGATTCGATTCAGGAATTCCGGTTTAAAGGTGGCACGCAGGGCCTCCATGACGGTTTTTTCCATTTCCGATGCGTTCTTGCCGGCCATTTCCTGTATCCACTGACTGCCCACATTGGAGGTCATGATCAACACCGTGTTTTTAAAGTCCACGGTCCGCCCCTTGCCGTCGGTCATCCTGCCGTCGTCAAGTATCTGCAACAGGGCATTGAAAACGTCGGGATGGGCCTTTTCGATTTCGTCGAAAAGAACCACCGAGTAGGGGTGTCTTCGCACGGCTTCCGTGAGGTAGCCGCCCTCCTCATACCCGACATACCCGGGCGGCGCGCCGATGAGGCGGGCTACGGAATGCCTTTCCATATACTCCGACATGTCCACGCGAACCATGTACTGCTCATCGTCGAAAAGAAACTCTGCCAGGGCCCTGGCCAGTTCAGTCTTACCAACACCGGTGGGGCCCATGAAGATGAATGAGCCGATGGGCCTGTCAGGGTCCTGTAGGCCGGAGCGGGCCCGGCGAACGGCATTGGATACGGCGACGATGCCATTTTTCTGGCCCACCACCCGTTGGGCCAGGCGGTCTTCCATCTGGAGGAGCTTTTCCCTCTCCCCCTCCATCATCCGGGAGACGGGAATGCCGGTCCATTTGGCAAGAACCTCCGCGATATCCTCGCTGTCCACTTCCTCCTTGAGCATTTTGCGTTCCGATTGCAATTCCTCGAGTTTCCGATTTTCATCGGCCAGCTGCTTCTCCAGTTCGATCAGCGTACCGTATTTCAGTTCAGCGGCCCTGGACAGGTCGCCCTGCCGCTCGGCGGCCTGCGCTTCGACCCGTGTGGATTCAAGTTTTTCCTTGACGGCCCTGATGTGGGAAATGGCCGCTTTTTCCTCCTGCCAATGGGCCATCATCCCCTCGGTATCGGCCTTCAAACCTTCCAACTCCTGCTCAATTTTCTCCAAACGGTCCCTGGAGGGTTGATCCTTTTCCTTTTTCAAGGCCTCCCGTTCGATTTCCAGCTGGATGATTCTGCGCTGAATATCGTCTATTTCCGCCGGCATGCTATCGATCGCTATCCGAAGATGAGATGTGGCCTCATCGATAAGGTCGATCGCCTTGTCCGGCAGGAATCGGTCGGTGATGTAGCGGTGAGAGAGTGTGGCTGCCGCCACGAGGGCGGAATCCTTGATCCGCACGCCGTGGTGCACCTCATATTTTTCCTTGAGGCCGCGCAGGATGGAGATGGTGTCTTCCACGCTCGGCTCTTCCACCATGACCGGTTGAAAGCGCCGTTCAAAGGCCGCATCTTTTTCAATGTATTTGCGGTATTCCTTGATGGTGGTGGCGCCCACGCACTTCAACTCGCCCCTGGCAAGGGGCGGTTTGAGCATGTTGGATGCATCGATCGCGCCTTCGGCCGCGCCCGCCCCGACCAGGGTGTGCATTTCATCGATAAAGAGAACGATCTGCCCCTGGGCGTCCGTGACCTCCTTAAGAACGGCTTTGAGTCTGTCTTCGAATTCACCGCGGTACTTTGCCCCGGCGATCAGGGCGCCCATGTCCAGGGCCACGACCCGTTTGTCCTTCAATGATTCGGGCACGTCCCCTTGGACAATCCGTTGAGCCAGGCCTTCTACGATGGCGGTTTTACCCACCCCCGGTTCTCCGATCAGCACGGGGTTGTTCTTGGTCCGCCTGGACAGGACCTGGATGATCCGCCGGATTTCGTCGTCACGTCCAATGACCGGGTCCAGGTCACCCTTTCGGGCGACGGCGGTAAGGTCCCGGCTGAACCGCTCCAAGGCCTGGTATTTGTCTTCCGGGTTTTGATCCGTGATTCGCTGCCCCCCCCGGATATCCTGCAATGCCTTCAGGATGGCTTCCCTTGTGACGCCGGCTTGTGCCAGAGTCCCGGCAGCCAGTCCTTCCTTTTCGACGGAAATGGCGAGAAGGACGTGTTCCAGGCTCACATATTCATCCTTCATCTGTTCCGCTTCTTCAAAAGCGGCTTCCAGAACGGACTTCAAACGCGGCGAGATGTAGGCCTGTCCCATACCCGCGCCGCTGACACGCGGCATTTTCTCCAGGGCATTATCCAGGGAAGCGGCGACTTCATTTCGATCCACGCCGATTTTTCCCAACAGCGGGGGGATGACGCCCTCCGTCTGGTCCATAATGGCCCTTGCGAAGTGTTCCGGCTCGATCTGTTGATGTCCGGAACGCTCCGCCAGTTGCTGTGCCGTTTGAAGTAACTCCTGGGTTTTCAACGTAAATTTATCGAATCGCATATGCGTGACTCCTTTTTATGAATTGATGGACTGCGCTTTTCAAACTTCCATCTTAACTATGAAAAATTAAGCTTGAACCGAAAGAATGTCAATGGGGTGAATATGATCACCGCTTCTTTACACTTGATGAACGGAGGCGCAGTCGATTAATATACGAATTTTGCGCATCGATCTATAAACACCATGAAAACAACGTCCGTACAAAAGGGAAAAATCATCTGCGAACTGCCGGTTCCCACCGGGGACCGACCCTACACGATCACCGTGGGCGAGGATTTGCATTCTCACTGTGCGGCATTTCTGAGACCTTACCCGCAAGGGGCGGTTGTCACCAACGAGACCGTATACGGGCTATACAGGGCTCGAACAGAGGCGATTCGGTCCGAGATCCCCAGTGGTGGTCTGATCGTTGTCGGTGACGGAGAGCGTTACAAGAACATGGATACACTGGGCCGGATATACCGGGAACTCCAGTCTCTCGGGATCGGGC
>JAFDKD010000041.1 GCA_019307165.1 Deltaproteobacteria bacterium
CATCCACAGCCGAACCATCGCATGTCAAATTGGTTTTCCAACTGCAATAAATATTGGCGACAGTCCTTCTCAGGCGCCAACTTTAGGGCCGCCCCCAAGTTTGAATAACGAATTTATTCGCCCCGCCATCCGGGTGGACTGTTTAAAGTTTTGGTAAAATATCAATCTAATTCAGTTGGTTATCAATATTTGGCAGGGCGCGGACGCCATTTGACCAATAACTGGCATCCCCATTGCTGATCAGTGATGGCAAGGGCCGATAGGGCGCCGAACGGATATGGATGGATCGCCGATTGGAGGTGTCATTATGAAAAAATTTAATAGGGATAACAATAGACTGCTGGATGTTGTGTTTATGGCATTTGTGGTGCTGTTCATCGGGGTGGCGATGTTTGTCAGCGTCAACACCGTAAGGTCGCTTGCCGACAACCGGACGGGAGCCGATTACACAGATCGTCTGCCGGGCATAGCGGTTGCAGGGACCCCGAGCGATAAGACCTTCGATCGCGCCGGCCGGACTTCGGTTAAGGACCCGGAAACCTCGATCGAATCGAAACGCAAAGAACTGGCTTGGCTGGAAGTCGAACTCGACAGGAAAGAGGTTTCATTGACGTACGTTTCAGAGGAGATCGAGGACCTGAATCGCAAGCTGGTGGATCTAAAATCGGAAATGGTCCGCGCTCACCTGTACAAGATGATGAGCGGGATCTTAGATGAAATAGCGGCGCGCGAATCCGGCACCGGGCAATTGCAGGATAAACCGTTTGACGTAAGGAATTACGCCCTTGAAACATGTCGAGCGGCCCGCGCCATGTGCGAAGAGGGGAGCACGCAATGTTTAGCGATGGATCTTTTTGAGAAATTCGTGACAACCAATCTGACGGACACGCCCTCGGCATGGAACGACATCGTAGGCATCATGGACTGGTATTCTTCCAGGGCCGGTATGATTGAAGCGCTTCCGGGAAATGGGGGCCGGTCCTGATATGCCCGGTCGGAGAATTGAAGGAGAAACCGCGACATCCTGAAAAGCGTCTTAATATCAGGGTTGGCGCAAAGGGAGGGGTGCTTTGTCTGTTTTGAAATTAGAGATTGAGCCGGAACTCCTGGCCAAGGTCGAGAAAACGGCTCGCAAGAAAAACACAACCATTGAAGCCGTTGTTCTTCGAAAACTCAGCGATTTTGTGGAGCAGGATCTTAAACGGGAAGCGGCCCTTGGCCAGCTTGAGGACTTCATTGAGCGTTTGAATGGCTGTGATCGGACCAAGTATGTCGGTTGGAGCGATTAGGCCCTGTTAAAGAAAACCTGTGTATAGGGGTTGTCGGAAAACCGCCATGCGCCCCGCGTGACTGCGGTGCATCAAAATCTTGGGCGCACGGCATCATCGGATATAAAAAGGGCGTTCTTTTCCCAGTCCCGGTGATTTTCCTGGAAGGACTTGAGAAACGACCGCCCTTTTTTGTTTCTGAGGTCATAGATGCCGTGCCTGAGGATCGTCAACAACTGCCCCCCTTTCAGGCTTACCGTAATGTCGTATCTGCTGAAATCCACAACGACACCCTTGATGACTTCGCCTTCAAGCAATGTAAGGAACAGCACCTCCCTGTCCTTCATCAGGGGAAACAAGGTCTTGTTCTTGACGAAATACCTTTTTCCCGGCGCAAATATGGGCTCGAGCCCCAGTGCCCCGACCTGCTTGTCCGCTTTGATAAGCGGTTCTATATCCGCAGCCGCATCGGCCGGGTAAAGGTATTTGATCTCGATTTTCTGAAGTTCCTCCCTGGCCCGGCCCGCCGCGGCGATCGTCAGGGCCCATTTGTCGTTCTCCGAAATAACGGCCGTGATACTGCGATTCCCGTGGATTTGAAAGACCCAGGGGGCGCCCGACGCCATGATGGTGTCGAACACGGAAATCTCGTAATTTCGACCCAGGTATTCACCGAGTCCGGCCAGATATCCCATATCGCTCCTTTTCCGCGAAATCAGCGAAAGAATCAATACTTGGTTTTAGTCACTTAACCACCCGTTCTCCCGGTTTCGGACCGGAAACCGGTGGGCCGGCAAAGGCCTGGGCGATCAGCATCCAGTTTTGGGCCGTATCGCCGCTCACGTCCAGGGACGTGTCCTCCACGTGGCGCCGTTGAACGACCACCAGGCAGAAGTCCTCGGCAGGGCCCCGGACGGATTGCGTGGCATCCTCAGAACCCCAGGTCCACAGGTCGCCCGAGGGCCCGGTTAATTCCACCCGCACGGGCGTGTCCGGCACCTCCTGGCCGCGGTTGACATGGCTCCAGCCAAAGGTGGTCACGCCGATATGGGCCACGTGCCTGAGCCGGTCGGTCGGTTCCCGCTCGATGCCCAGGGTATCGGCCACGTCCTGGCCGTGGGCCCAGGTTTCCATAATGCGGGCCGTGGCTTTCGACCGCGCGCTCATGGTGGGACCGACCCAGGGGATACGGTCTTTGGGCCCGCATGCGGCCAGGGCATCCACCAGGGCATTTCTCTCGCGGCGCCAGTAGCCCAGCGCATGGGCGGGCGTCCCTTCCCGAAGCGGCCTCTGGGATTCGTCATACGCGTCCTCGGACGCGAACATGCTCGCGATAAGGTCCTTGAAAGCAGCCTCGTCGGTGGCCGCCAGCTTCGCGGCCATGTCCCAGAAACCCAAATGGGCGATTTCGTACTTGATGGTCCAGCCGATAAAGGGTGTCAACAGGTCCCACTGCGCTTCCGACAACGGCGCCACAATGGCGTCCAAGGCTTCCTGCTCGTCATGCAAATCTCGGCAAATGTCTTTCATGTCCGTCTCCTTTTGTTAGACAGGTATGGGTCGGGATATTATGCAAAATTTGACTCGATGGTCAAGTCTTGGACATTGAACATGGAAGATTGAACAGTGAACATGGAAAATCGTTCTATCATATGAAGCTTCGTGAAATTTGATGCCGCATCCAATCGCGGCTAAAACCGCTCCTACAACAAAGGTCCCGCGCATTCCTACGAGCCTGTAGGAACGGTTTTAACCGCGACACATAAAACGCGGCCGAAGGTTTTCGGCGGCGGTTTATTGGTGTACCAGCCTCATGCCCGGGAAAGGCGCTCGGAAACAGGGAATGCCCGTCCCGTCCAGGCTGCCGATAAAGGCCGTCTCTCGATTTTTCCACCCGAAGCAGATGTTGGTGGGCCGTTTGAGGACCCTGCCCAGGGGGTCTTCCAGGACCATGACCAACTCCCGTTCGGGTGTGATCAGACCCACCGCATTCCACAAGGGGAACGTCACCCACAGGTTCCCGGCTTCATCGAAGGCTATCCCGTCCGGGTGGCCCATCTCCGCCAGGGGCGAAGGGCCGTACGTCTCGGGGGATGTGAGTGAACCGTCTGCCTGTACATCGTATTGTATGACGGCCCTTTGTGTCGTGGCGGCCACATACAGCCGGCTTTCGTCCGAATTCAGGGTGACGCCGTTGGCAAAATATATTTCCTCGGCCGCAATTCGGGCCGCCCCTTGATCGATGAGCACAACGGACCCGTCGGGCGCCGGGTCCCAAAGCGCTTCGTCGATGTTGTCGCGGTAACTGGAGTTTGTTACCCAAAGCCTGCCCTTGCGGTCCACGTAAGGGAAGTTGGGCGAGGGCATCGCTTTTCCTTCCGCCTCGGTCATCAAGACCCGATGGGTCCCGTCTTCGGCAAGTGACTGGACCCGGCCGTTGCCGATGTTGGCGATAATGCAATTGCCCTGCTCGTCGAGGCATATGCCGTTGGGCACGCCGCCCACATCCCCATAAAATGAAATGTTCCCGGACGGGTCGATTTTTGCGATTTGTCCCCGGGCATCGGCCGCAAGCACAATGCCGTCCTTTCGGACCATCACGCCTTCGGGCCGGATGACCCCGTTGCCCAATATGTTCACGTTGTCGAGTTCTATGTTCAATGAAGGCCTCCCGTGGCGGTCCGAAAAATCCATCTGAGTCTTTAAGTCGCCAAAGAATCATGAAACCACCCGCTCGCTGTGCTCGCTTGATGAACAGGATGGTAAAGATCTTTTCCCCCGGGCGATGCTCCCCGGGGGAAATATCATGGCTGCTTCGCAGCGGGGGCTCTTGTTTTCACAGGCGTATTTCGAGCAGCCGACCGCATTTTTTTTATTGCCACCCTCATTCCGGAGGCGGCGTTGACTTAAAATGTCCTCGGCTTGCACACGACCTCGCGGATGCGCATGTCGAACAGGTCGGACTGGTTGGCCGGTTTCAGGACGAGCGCGGCATCCACGCCTTTGCCCGTGCCCCCCACCGCGACCATGTCCTCACCGGACAGCGCCCCCGCATCGGCGGCCATAATGGATACCTCAACGGCCACCTTGACGCCCTGCCCGAAAAGCCGAAGGGTGTCCGCGATCAACAGGACCGGGTAAAGGCCGCCGTGTTTTTTTGACAGGGAACGCTCGACCCCGGACAGGGCATGCGTGGCCATGACGACCCTGACGTTCTTTTCCTCCAGGTCCTTCCGGACCTCATCCGGAATCACGGTCTTGAAAGGTTCTCTGAAACCGCAGTGGTACGTCACCGCCACGATCCTGAACCCTTCGAATATTTCCAAGGCCTTGTAGGCCGAAAAACCCGTGGTGGTCGCTACCGCCACCTCCCGGATTCCCAGTTCCCGGCCCCTCTCGAAGGCCGCTTTCAGTGTAGCTTCCGTGTTGTTTTTTCCCGGTGCGTCAAAGTACATGATCCGTCTCCTTCCATAATTAATCCAGAGTAAATCTCCGGCACAGCCGGAGATTTACTCTGGATTAATTATTACCTGACAATGTCAATTCTACAATAACTTTTTCAAGCAGTCAGCATAATGAATCCCGGACGGCCATATTCGGGCATAGACTGACAAAAGAGTCGGATTGATTTATCATGTAAATAGGAATATGAAAATGGGAGGAAGAAAATATGAAAATTGGTGAAAGAGGGCAAATCACCATACATAAACCGCCACCGAGGCGTTTCGGCGTCGGTTTATCGGTTGAGCCATGTCTCCAGAGCGGGGGGCGCCGCGAGCAGTTCCGAAAACGGTTTCCATTCGCACAGGGCGGTCAGTTCCACGCCTCCCTGAATCACGGACACGGGCCGGTCCGCCGAGACGACAACAACGATGACCTTTTCATGTTCATGGGAAAACCGGAGCGCGGAGTTGAACCTGGCGCCCCTGGCCCTGTCCTCCCCGGGCACCGAGCGGCCGTGCAGCAAACAGCCGAATCCATGGAGATGAAGGTCCTCTCTGAGGTGCAAGGCGCCGTCCACCTTTGACAAGGCCTTTGCCAGGCCCAGCAGACGATCCCGCCGAAGGTCCATGGGGCGTTCCAGCTGCTGGCCCGAAATGGCCGCCGGCTGTTTGTCGAGATCGATAATCAGCGTGCAGCCGTGCCGCATCTTCCCCGCTTCATGGACTATTTTCTTGACGACATCGAGCAGGGCATGCCTCACGGATGAATCCATCCCGAACTCGATCAACGTCTCTTCCAAGTGTACCAGATTGGGTTGCCGTGTCGAGGAATAGACACTCCCGTCCGAAAAGCTGCAAACCGGGTTGCCCGCCACCCTCAAGAACCCGAACTCCCCCTTGAATTCGGCCGTGGATCGACGTTCCCTTCGGGAAATACTTGAGCCGGGTTCTTGAGATCGGATGTGCTCCCGGCCCGCGTCCGCCATTCGGGGGAGTCGAGATAGATCTCCCTGAGCATGGATTCGTGGCCCCTGAGAAGCTCCTGCGGATCATAGACCCGAATGGGGTCGTCGGGCTTTTCCGCATAGAGGAGGGCCACCCGGCTGGGGCCTGAAAACCGTGAAAGGCCCTGGCGCAGCCCGTCGGCCATGTGGAACAGAGATAAGTGTTTGGCGGAATTCGTCATCGGATCTTCCCTTCGCCGTAATTCCTTGCACCTTCCGGTTTTCCGACGATATATTGTATTCTGCCTGGATAACTTTAAAAAAGGGATGATATCCGGTTCATGTACGTATAATGAGTTCGTTAGGCTTATTAATTATGAAAAAGAGAATAATTTCTTTTTCCTTATATGGCAATAGTCCGAGATATATATCCGGTGCTTTAGAAAACGTTCCGCTATCGCATCGGTTCTATCCGGATTGGGAGTAACAAAGCATTCCACATTATCGCCCCCCAACTAAAATGAAAATAAGTATCCTGAATCGTTTCGATCGACGCGGTAAACTACGAGGATGATTTAAGCACGGAGAGCGGATATCTGAGAAATTTTTTTACATACGGCATGACATGAATGCCGTTTTCATATTTTCTCATGCGCACCCTGTGCTGGATGCGAAAAAACATGCCGCTAAGGCCCCGGCGTTGCAGAAAACCCGGTTGACCTGATTTAACTTCGGGTCCCAGGCTTTTTTCCAGTTCCCTGCACCAGAGACAAAACGGACTGTCGCAGAGATTCACTTCCGGATGTTCCTTAAGAACGGTCGTCATGTATGAAAGTATTTGATCCGCGTTTCCGATAAGGGCCCTCGCGTTGCCGATGTTGCCTTCTTTTAAAATGCCTTGACGGATCATCTTCGGCACCAATTCCGGGAGCCTGCGCGTACACCCGGCGCAATCGCCATGTACGAAGATTTTTTGGTTTCCCTCCTCATCGCAATACTTCACCCCCTTTTTCATTGGCACGCTTTGCAGTAAACCGGCAAGATATTGTGCCTGATGGCGGATGGCAACCAGGTTATCCCCAATACCGATAAAGCACATTTTGCCGTTTATCTCCGCAAGCGTGGAATAGGGCTGGTACAAGGGCGCCTTTTCATCATGATCCCTGGTCAGCGTGTCGGCATGATATCCAATGGCTGATACGGAAATGGACGGATGAAAACTGCGAACGGCCGCGGGGTGGTTTCGCAGGACTTCGGAGACAATTCCGGTGGTAGAAGGAGACGTTTTCCGGTGGTAAATATAGTTTTGAACTTTGATTTCAGAGAGAGCAAAGTCGGGGGTGAAGGTGTTCATCATCACCGTACCCCCGGGCCCCACGGCTTCCAGAAGCGCTTCCACAAAAGTAGCGGCCCCGCCTTCCACCTTGCCGACGCTCTTCAAGGCCATGGCTACGGCCAGGTGGTCCCCTTCCAGGACACCCAGTGTTTTTAATTCCTGTACGAGTTCGGCTTTGTTTAGGTTGGGCTGCATGGGGAAATTCGATTAAGCGTCGCTGTCCGGCTCGCTCTACCGGGGTTTGTTCATAAGGCCGTTGACGTAATTCCACTTTTTGGTCTGCGGTTCAATGGCGCCCCGGAGAATGAGTTCCCTAACGAGGATTGTTTTCGGCCGCTAAAGATCAGCTTCCGGCATATTGATCTCAAAATATAATTCCACGGTGGGTCGATATCAATAGGAAGAATTAAGATAAAATGTTGTTTGCGTTAGTCCTTGCTTCCGCATGGGAACGGCCTTTTACGTCATTCCGGACCCCGCGGAATCCAGTTTTAATCCACGCTCCCGCGAAGGGAGCGATTACCTGCCGCTATGGACTCCGTGTGCCGGTTCATCCCCACGCATGTGGGGAACACTTTCACATCCCGGTTCTTCCATTCATCAGTCAAGTCAGCACGTATGGCAATACCGCGCATCCGTTTTTCAATCCAGTCGTCGGAATATCCTTTGGCCCGGTACAACTCCCGTGTTCTTTGGGTGGCCAGTTCCGGGTCTTCGATCTCTTTTACCCGTTCATAACCGACCTTTGCCAGCCACCGCTTGAACGGTTCGGCCTTTGGAGAAGGAATGGACTGGATGATGCGGAAAGCATTTTCGGTATTCACCACTTCGGTTTTGTATTTTTTGCCATCGGCCGATTCCAATTTCAGTTGTCGACAAAATGTCGACAACTCGATTCCGCTTGCCTTCTTCTCCCGTTGTTTCATGCGATACCAGTAATCGCGGGGGTTTTCGCTATCTGTCAGAGCGGCAATGATATCCACAATCGAAAAGTACCATTCGCCATCATGAAGCGTTTTACGAATATTTTTACCCCGAAATACGGCTATCTTCGTCTCCATCATCCCTCCCTTTGATCGTGGGTGAACGCCGATGCCGTGATGGCAGAGAGACCGTCGTTCGCATGAAACCGGCGCTGACGTCTTTACCCTCCTCATGCACTTCATGTATGTTGTGATACCGTTGAAACTAAACACAACATATAGGACACATAAACTGGATCAATTCCTCTCGATGGTTTTTCGCTCCAGCTGCTTTTTCCGGGCATTATCCACTAACTTGATCGACTCTGACCAGGATTCGGCGCAGAATCTTATAAACCTGCCCAGCTTATCAGTGTTAGGCAGCAATTCACTCCGGGCAGTAACCGTGCCAACTGATAGATGATATTCCGACAGGGACTCTATGTATTCCTGACGACGCTCTTTTGGAATAATGATGGGTGGGAACCCGGCCCTGATTACAGGAACATTTGCAATGAGACGGGCCATCCGGCCATTGCCATCCCAAAATGGATGAATGCTGACAAAAGAAACATGAAGCCGCGCATAGGCCATAAGCGTGTCTTCCCTGTTTAGCGCTTTTTCTTTACAGGTGTTTTGAAACAAGGCAAGCCAGTCCTGCATAAGTTCCGGGACATCTTTTGGTGGAGCATACTCAAATATGATCTGATCATTGCCGGAAACAATAACAGTGGAATTAGGTTCTATCTTCCAGGCCCCAACAGGCTTATAGACATCAACAACTCGCTCGGGTTGGACTGACTTGTGCAGATCAAATAGGTCTTTTTCAGCTAAATCGGATTTTCTTCCAATAAGATCATAAATAAAATCAATCGCCTTAGCGTGGCCAACGACCTCTTCATGATCCTTGAGTGGCTTGCCGGAAATCGTAAGACCTTCCTCAAGGACAAATGCAGTCTCCCCAAGAGTCAGCGTGTTGCCTTCAATTGCGGTAGATGTGTGTGTCCAAAGATTGCGCAGTTGCGCCAGCAGGGCATCGCGGATATCAGTATCCAGGTCTTTCAAGAATGCGAACATGCTCAAATCTCCATATTTCAATTAGATCAAGCAGCAAAATGTTTCAATCCACGCCCCCGCATGGGGGGCGACTGTTAGCTTCTAAGTTGTTGTATTACATATTAATATTTGTCCATTTCTGCGAACCTCACTTTTATCATCCTGAACCATATTTAATTGTCAAAGAACGTCTTCCTAACATATTGATTTATAAAAGTATTTCCGTAGTGCGAACGTAATTGTCAACAAATGCTCCATAATTCAAAGCCCTGTAAGACGTTTGACATCTCGCCCGTTTGTGAGCTTCAGGTTCGCACTTGGATTTCAAACGATTAGAGGCCCACCCGGGTCATAAGACTTTTTAGCTCCAATCTGTTCTATTCGTTGCCTCCAATTTGAGCCAAGGAAATAAAATCTCAGGCTATCCACTTCAGGATCGATTTCATCTATCAATCGTTGACGTAAAACTGTCCATTGGGCAGGGTCGATTTCACACTCAAAAACGGAAAACTGAACCCGCTGCCCATAATTTTTACAAGCCTTTGCAACCCTGCGCAAACGGCGCTGTCCCTCCGGTTCAATTGTAGAGACATCGTAACATATCACTACTAACATTTTTCATCCTATTTCCAGATAAACGTGGGATAACCGTCCAGATCGCCCCGCAGACAGCGGGCCAATAACAATGCCTGCATATGGAACAACAATCCGATTGTGACTTTCTCTTCGAGAAACGGATGAAATATCTCATCCTGCTTTCGTTTTTGATAGGCGACCAAAACAGTCTTTCTCGTCTCGTCATCCATCAAAACGGCCCCGGATTCCATTTCCTTGAACCCTTTCTTCTGAACCTGGTTTAGATTTATTAATGAGAGCGTCAAACGATCAGCCAAAAAGGGGCGGAATTCCTCCATCAGGTCAAGCGCCAGACCGGGCCGTCCGGGACGATCCCTGTGTAAAAACCCGACCGCCGGATCCAGCCCAACGGATTCAAGGGCTGAACGGACATCGTGTAATACGAGCGTGTACAGGAACGACAGCAGGCAATTGACACGGTCAAGTGGCGGTCTGCGATTCCGCTCCCGGAAAACAAAGTCCTCCTTTTGCGAGATAATCAGGTGATCAAATGCGCTGAAATAGGTATGGGCAGCTTCTCCTTCGACACCTCGTAAAACATTCAGCGGCAGATCCGATTGAATGTGCTCCAATGAATGTCCGATCCTCTTCGATGCGTCACTAACCTTGTCTGCATTCAGCTTTGCAGAGTGATCTCTTAGCGCCCGCTGGAGGACTGTTCTGCAATTGGCAAGTTTTCCGGTCAGCACCGATTTTGCCATTTGAGCGGATACATCCATGTCATCGGCACGGCGGTATTGCTCCCGCCGCAACAAAACATTCCCTGATACTGGCCCATGGACCCTTGCAAGGAACCGCCCATACTCAGTAAGAAAACTTATTGCCACATCCCGTTCAGCACAAAATCCCATTAAGAATGGACTGCACGTTATGTTCCCAAAGCATACAATCCCCCCGATTGTATGGATCGGCAAACGCAGGCGAACCTCTCTCTCAATCCTGACAACAACGGTTTCTCCTTCTTTTGCCAGATAGGCACCCTGGGTCGTGACAAAAAGTGTGTTCAGGTATTTTTTCATTTTTAGCGTACCGCATCCATAAGATAAGTGTTTATTGACCGGGCCTTCCCAACTGTTTTCGGAATGCATAATTCTCCCTTCCGCAGTTAACACGTTTTCGGCCCACACCTGTTCAATATGTATCAAAGCGCACTGCCGCTCACAAAAAAGCAGGTGCTGGAGGCCTGAGAGGGGAAGGAGGTCGTCTTCAGTGAAGGTCATTTTTTTGTTCTCCAGTCGCGCCGCAGGAGTGATTCCGCTTGCTGTTCCTCGCCGTCCGTTACTTCTTCTCATTCAACTGTTTTCGTCTTTTCTGAGGAATGTCTATATAGTTTTCGGGGGAGACAACCTTCTTGCGGGTCTTTCGTTCCAGGTCTTTTCTCGCCTTCCCTGCAACCTTTCCACCCTTGTGAGCAGCACGCTTGTTTTCCTGAAAACCCTTTGCATCATCCACCCGCGTTATCTCAGTCGTGGCCGCCTCTCCAAGCATGGAAAAAATCAATTCAAGGTCCGTCATATGATCCCTGAGGTTTTCCCGAATCAGCCCCTTAAGGTTTTTGTGTTCACCGGGCGTAACACCAAAGGCCGCTTTTGCGATCTCGGCGGTTAGTATCGCGTATTCCTTCTCGCGTTTTACCTCCCTATTTTTCCACTCGTCTGTAAGCTCTTCCCGGATGGCGATGCCGCGCATTCACTTCTCAATCCAGTCGTCAGAATAGTCTTTCGCCTTATACAGAGCGCGGGTTCTTTTGGTTGCCAGCTCGGGGTCCTCTATCTCCTGTACACGTTCATATCCGACCTTTGCCAGCCACCGCTTGAAGGGCTCGGCCTTGGGAGAAGGGATGGACTGAATAATGCGAAAGATGCCCTCGGTGCTGGCGCAATTCATTCGTTGAGGCCCGCCGTCA
>JAFDKD010000406.1 GCA_019307165.1 Deltaproteobacteria bacterium
GGCCAGTTGATTCACCGCCCGCTTTAAATTTTCGGGTTGCAGGAGCAGGTCCATGGCCGCCCCGGCCGTGCCGCGGAGATTGTCGGCCACCAGATCGTAAGGCGCCAGCACGGTTTGCTCTTTAATGGAAGGGAAGCCGGCATCCTTTAATTCCTGGGCAAATGCGCCAAAGACTTTGACCCAGGCCACCTGCTTTCGGGAGGTCTCGAGCAGCGTCTCCAGCGCCTTCACAATATCGGGATCGGCCAGGGCCGGCAGCACCGAAGGCCAGACATAACCCAGAGCCGCAGTCTCCATGGGGGGCAGTTTTGCAAGCCCCTCGAGATTCCCTGCGAGACGGGGAAGAATCTTGCGCAGGAAAAAATCTCCGGGGTTTGCAAACAGGGCTTCGTATTCATCCTCCTTCATGTACTCCGCCTCCACAAACTGGAATGACTGATCATCGGGAACCCCGTGACCGGGCCATTTCATGGCTTTGAAATCCAAGCCCGACAACACTTCATCCATGGAATAAATCGTGAAGTTGACACTGTAGGTGGCATCGGGCGCAAAGTCGTAAATGGTCTTTTGCCAGGCTTCCACCGCCTTTTCCGGGACCGTATAGGCTTCCCGCGGGGAAATGGCGCTGTAGTAGCAATTAAAAAACGCAAACAACGGGACAATGGGCACGCGGTCGGGTTCCTTCAATGCGATGGCATCCAGCACGCGTTTTTCTCGTTCCTGATATTTTTGTGCATTCGTTTTTTCCATAATTCATGCCCTCAAATGATCTAAAGTGACTAAATCCATTTCTCGCAGAGCTTGACCGCTTCAATGGCATCACTCCCGTAACCGTCTGCACCGGTATAGCCCCTCACCTGCTCATCAATTTGACCGCCGCCGATCATGAATCGGATTTCTCCCGGGTTCTTGTCCTTGATGGCCTGAATCGTCTCTTTCATGGGGTCGTAAACCAGCGTCAGGAACCCGCTGAGTCCCACCACCCGGGGTTTAAATGTTCGGGTCGCTTCCACAAAGCGTTCCACCGGCACATCCACGCCCAGATCCAGCACCTCATAGCCATTTACGTCCAGCATGGTTACCACAATATCTTTACCGATATCGTGAATATCCCCGGCAACCGTCCCGATCAGCACACGGCCCTTTTTTTCGCTCTTCACGTCTGCTGTCAAATGGGGTTTCACCCGTTCGGCAATATCCTTCAGCATTCTGCCCGCCAGGATCAATTCGGGAATGAAATAGGCCTCTTCTTCAAACAGGCGGCCCACCTCGCCCATGGCCCGTCTTGACGCACTGAGAATTTCCAGTGGATCGGTTTGGCTCTTAATCAGGCTTTCGGTGAGTTCGAGCACTCGGTCTCTTTTCATTTCCACCAGGGACGAAACCAGCTCCTCGATGGCCTGATCGTTTGCTTCAGAGTCAGTTACCCCTTTTTCTTCAGGCAAGTCGATGGGGTCCACCGCAAGCGAAGCCCTCGCCTTCGGACTGAAGACGAGTTCCGCCCGTGACAATGCGCTTTTCAGACGGCCAAAAGCATCGGATATGGCATCCACATCCGCGTCCGGCAATCCCCTCGGAGCGCCGATAACCCCTGACCGATGGGCCTGGTTGTACCGCAGACAGTCCGGGTCCGCGCCTAATACCAGTTCCGTGCCGTAGATGATGTTTCGAAGTCCTCTATCCGCTGGATCCATAATAGCGCTGTCCAGACCCGCTTCCATGGCCAGGGCGGCAAATGCCTGGTTGATGAGTGTGCGTGACGGTTGGCCGAAGGAGATATTGCTGAGGCCGCAGATGATGTGAACCTGCGGAAACTGCGCCCTGATCTCGCGAATGGTTTCAAAGGCTATGCGTCCGCTGTTCACCTGGGTGGCAATGGTGGTGATAAGAGGATCCACAAAGAGCTGATCATCCCTTAATCCGCCTTCCCGCGCCATGGACACCAGCCGGTTTACGATATCTAACCTCTCCCTCGTGGTTTCCGGAATCCCGTTGTCATCCAAGGCCAGGAGCACCAGATCCGTGCCGTGCTCACATGCGATGGGCAATACCCCTTCAACGCGTATGCGCTCGCCACTGACCGAGTTGATCATGGGGAGCTGCGCAGCCGATTGAATTCCTTTCAAAAGGGCCTGTGGATTTGTACTGTCTAAGCAAAGCCTGGTTTTCGTAACGGATTGAATGGTTTCCACCAGCCAGGTCATATCCTGGGGTTCTTTATGGGGGTGCGTGCCCGCATTCACATCTAAGTAATCTGCACCCCCTTCAACCTGGACCATTGCCAGGGCTTCAATCATTTCGGTGTTTCGATCTTTGATCGCTTTTCCCACCGTTTCCCGGGTTCCGTTTATTTTTTCGCCGATGATAATCATTTTATTCCCTCCACCTCAATCAGAACGTCGCTTAAACCGGAACGATTGTCCGTATTGCTTCCCATTTTACCCTACACTCCGCCAAGATAGTCTCCGATGATGGCAGGATCGCTTAAAAGCGCGTCCGATTTTCCCTCTCGAACCACCCGACCGTTTTCCAGAACATACGCATACTGGCTGATACGGAGTGCGGCCCTGGCGTTTTGCTCCACTAAGGTAATGGAGGTCCCCTCCCGGTTAAGCCGCACAATGGTCTGCATGATTTCAGCAATGACGAGAGGCGCCAGCCCCATGGAAGGTTCATCTAACATGAGCAGTTTCGGTTGAGACATCAGTGCCCTGCCGATGGAAACCATCTGCTGTTCCCCCCCGGAAAGCGTACCCGCGATCTGCGCGGATCGTTCTTTCAAGAGTGGGAAGAGCGCATACACTTCCCCCAGTTGGGATGCGATTTTCTCACGGCCCTTTCGCCGATACTGAAGGTAGGCGCCCAGGGTCAGATTATCCGCGACACTGAGACTGGTAAACAACTGCCGACCTTCGGGAACCATGGAGAGCCCCTTTTTGACAATGGCAGTGGCGGAAAGCCCTTCAATGGGTTGTCCCTCAAATCGGATACGTCCTTCAGCCGGCGGCACAACCCCCGCCACCGCCTTGAGCAGGGTGGATTTTCCGGCGCCGTTCGCCCCGATGACCGATATAATTCGGCCTTGCGCAACGTGAAAAGACACGCGCTTCAAGGCGCGAACGGCCCCGTAAAAGACATGGATATTTTTTACTTCAAGAACAGAACTATTCATCGCCCAGATATGCCTTGATTACGCCGGGGTCTTTTCGAATGGATGCTGGTGGACCCTCGGCAATTTTTGCCCCGTAATTGAGGACCAGGATTTCGTCGGAGATGGACATGACTATCTTCATGTCATGTTCCACTAAGATCACGGTAATGCCCCTTTCACTTAGGCCCATGATCATTTCTGCTGCTTTTTGCGTTTCCACTTCATTTAAGCCGGCCGCCGGTTCATCAAGGAGCAGGAGTCGCGGTTCGCTGGCAAGAGCCCGTGCTACCTCCAGTAGTTTCTGTTCCCCTAAGGGCAGATTGGCGGCTTTCATTTGTGCATAATCGGCAATACCCACCGTTTTCAGCAAGGAGAGGGAGCGGGTTTTTATATCCATCTCTTCCCTCAAAACCCCGGGCAGGCGAAAGGCGGCGCTGATCAACCCTTTACGGCTTTTCAGGTGGCGCCCGAGCATGACATTTTCGAGGACGGTCATCCTGCCGAACAGTTCGACCGTCTGGAATGTCCTCGCAATGCCTCTGGCCGCCACCTGGTGGGGTTTCAAGCCGCTTAAAGGTTCACCGTTAAACAGAATATCGCCATCGGACGGTCGGAAAAAACCGGAAATCATGTTGATGAGGGTTGTCTTTCCGGCGCCGTTGGGGCCGATAATGGATGTAATACTCCCTTGGGTCACCTCAAAAGAGAGGTCAAATATGGCTTGAACCCCGGAAAAACGTTTGTTGAGATCTCTGACCTGGAGCAGGGCCACCATTTAGCGTCCTCGGTTTTTCATGTTTCGGATTCGTCCCATCACCCGCGACCCGAGGCCCACCAGGCCATCGGGGGAAAACATGACAATGGCCAGCAGGATGATGCCGTATGCCAGCACATCAAAATCTTCCAGAAACGCCAGCCACTCCGGGAGAAACGTCAGGAGTGCTGCCCCCAGATAGGCACCCCAGATGCTGCCGATGCCGCCGATCACCACCATCATCAAGACCTTGATGGAA
>JAFDKD010000407.1 GCA_019307165.1 Deltaproteobacteria bacterium
TACACCAGGTGGGCGAGTTCGTGGACAAGCAGGTATTCAAGGACAAATCGGGGCATTGCCGCGATGCGGTGGGAAATCCGTATCGTTCCCCTGCCGGGCGCGCAACTCCCGTGGCGCTTGTTCTGGTTGCTTACCCACCCGATCGATTCCCACTTGAGACGGCCTTTGAAATATTTCCGGTTGAGTTTCTCCGCCTGCCTTTCCAGACCCGCATCATCCAGGGCGGCAGCTTTTTTTTGCCGGTCGATCCGCTTTTTCAGGTTGTCGATGATGGGCTGAAGCGCCTTATCGGACATGCCGGCGGGCGCCAGCACCTCCAGGACGCCCTCGATTTCCCTGGCCTGCACGGTCTTGCGCCGCCTCGCGCTCCGGATGATTTTCGTTTTCATGGATTCAAGCGGTGGGCGACGATTTTCAACTGCAAGCTGATCATATCGAAGACCAGGTGCATCCCGAGGTGTTCGAAAAACCGGGTCGATCCGTAGATGATGTTCCATCGGGTTCGATCGATATCGAAGTTGGCATTCGCGATGAGGCCATTTTCCTCGGCCTGTGTCACAGTCGCCCAAAAGCCCAACTCGGCTTTCACCCCCCTCAGTGACAGGAGCCCTTTGAACTCAACGTTCGGGGAACTCAGGAAGGGCTCCTTTTCGACACGACTTTCCCGGATCTCGAATCTCGCGGTTGGAAAAATCTTGACGAAAAAAAAGTCGTCCGATTCGAGGTGGGAAACCAACACCGGCTGTAATGGATCTCCTTCCAGATTGATGTTCCTGATGGAGGTCATGTCAATATCGATGCCCCCCTGAATGGCCCCATCTTTCACATTGATATCCCCTTTTGAGACGGACACCGTCCCGGTGTGCCGGGTGTTGGGGTTTCTTCCCGCCCATTCAATGATGCTTTGATCCGCATCCACGCGGTATGTCCCGTCTTCCAACCGGAGCAGGTTCCCCGGCTCATCCGGCCCATGGGGCGAATCCCCTTCCAGTTCGTAGCCCGATTCGCGCCAGGCTTCCATACCCCCCTTCAGGACGGCGATGTTTTCATACCCTGCGCGCACGAGCTTTTCGGCTGCCGCCGCCGCATCCCTGGACCTGTCGCTGGCCCCGTACAACACGATCTCGGCATTCTTTCCTTCCGTTATGGCCTTTATCTGATCAAGGAAGGTGACCTCGAAGACACAGGCGTTCGCGGCGCCATGGATATGTGCCTTGTTGAAATGGTCTTTGGTCACGACGTGGATCAGATGAACCGCTTCTTTGTTATCCATCCTGTGGAACAGATCGGCCGCTGAAAACCGTGTAAATGCGTTAGTCGTTCCCATCGATCCACCCTCCTTTAGTTCGGGCAACGTAAGGCGTGAGTTCGCGCGACTTGTTTCAGGCGCTTTTTTAACCCCGCCGAAGCGTGCTGTAACGTATGCCTGCGCGACGCGAATCGCGAAATTATTTCTTGTCCATCCCCGCGAGAATCGATTTCCATCCCTCGTCCACGGCCTTTATATGGGAATCGTCGGCCAGTGTGGAGCGCAGTGCCCGTTTCGTGTATTTGATGGACTCGCGGGGCAGGGCCGCGATTTTGCGGGCCATGTCCATGGCCGCCTCCATGAGTTGGTCCCTGGGGACCACCTTGTTGACCAGCCCCATGCGGTAGCCGTCTTCGGCCGAAAACCGCTCACATGTCAGCAGGAGTTCATTGGCGCGGTTGCGGCCCACAATGGCCGGGAGTACGGTGAAGGACCCGTAACAAAGTCCGCCGATCAGCGGACCGATGAACCCCAGGACCGTATCATCGGATGCCACGATCATGTCGCAGAGGATCGCCTGCTGCATGGCATCGCCCAGGGTGTACCCGTGAACGGCCGCGATAATCGGC
Organism: Deltaproteobacteria bacterium; assembly: GCA_019307165.1. Classification (GTDB taxonomy): domain Bacteria; phylum Desulfobacterota; class DSM-4660; order Desulfatiglandales; family Desulfatiglandaceae; genus JAFDKD01. Next base: position 1,879 of record JAFDKD010000407.1, read on the forward strand.
TTGTCCAGATGAAAGAGTTTTTCCTCCTCCTGAAGGCTCACGAACTCGAACATGCACTCCAGGGGGTCGTCGTTGTCGTGGCCTGACGAAAAGGCGCGGCCGGCCCCGGTCAGGACGATAACCATGATGTCGTCATCCGTCTCAAACTCGCAAAGGGCCTCGTACAGCTCCCTTTTCATATCCAGACCGATGGCGTTCAGCTTGTCCGGTTGGTTCATGGTGATGATGCCGATTTGGTCTTTCTTTTCCAGTAGAATTTTCTCGTATGCCACTTTCAGCCTCCTATCAAAACTTCTTCAAGCCTTTAAAGTCGATGGCCGAGGCATAGGCGGTCAGATCTTCCTCGCTGACCTTTCTGCCTTTGACGACCAATAGATACCGGTTGTCCACTACGATGCTGATCTCTCCCTGCCGATTGGCCGGACGGTATTTGACAATGGCTTTCTGCCGCTTGATTTTCTTCAATTTTCCGCCGTCGGCCGTGGCATAGGCGGGATTGTTAAACAGCATGAACATGCCTTGCAGCGTTGGAGAATCAGTCATCAATTCCAAGGTTACGGAACTCGATCCTTTCAGATATTCCCGTTTGGCGGAGACCATCCCCCCCAGCATGGCCTGACCCACGGCCTTGGATTCGATGTCCTTTGCCTTCCAGCCGGATAAGGGCTCGGGCAGAAAGGTTTCCAGGACCTCGGCCCGTTTCTGACGAATCAATTGGGCCGCATAATCCAGGCTGCTCACCGCTTCGGCCAGATCGCCTTCCTGGTAGTATTCCAAACCCTCATTGATTGATTCGACTATCTCGTCTTTCTCTGCCGCCCCGGACCCGGGAAAACCCGCAGACACCAGGAAAAAGAACATAAACATCATGGCCGGTTTTGCAGTCAATCTCATTTCTCTCCTCCTGTTTTCTAAAACTCCGCAGATTGTTCTCTGAAAGGCGTCAGAAAATCTTTTCATCAATCGTGGTTCCCTGTTCGATCTTATCATGTTTATGGGACGATTCGAACTAAGGCCTCGCGTCTAAGCGCACATCGAAGTAAAGGCCAAACTGTATTGTTTCGTATTCCGGTTCGAGCTCCGTTTGCGTCATCCCCGCGCAGGCGGGGAACCAGACGAACGTAGGACTGGATTCCCGCCTGCGCGGGAATGACGGATCACTGTTGCAGATGGACGTACTAGAAAAAAAGACTTCGTTTAAAATCAACTCCAGCTTGGGTCATAGGTTGAAATCCGGCACGCCTGAGGCGAACTTCCAGATGCGGAAGCGATGCGGGACGAGTCTCACTCACTGAAGCGTTATGGCCTTTTCCGGGCAGACCTCCTGGCAGCAGAAACAGGTGATGCAGGTGTCTGCGTCTACCACGGGCAGGTTTTCCTCCATGGAAAGGGCCGAGACCGGGCATTGATCCACACAGCTTTCGCAGGCCGTGCACAATTCCGGGTCCGCCTTTGGCCGGAGCAGGGTTCGGCTGTGCAAGAATTCCCGGAGTTCTTTGTTGCCGGTACTGGCCTCGCCGCCCAGTGGCGGGATCTTGAAGTCCGGAATGGGTGACAGTTCCCCAATGATCTCAATAGCCGTTTCATCAAAGTCGCCCAGTGCCATGGCCTTGGCCTTTTGCATGAACCCCAGTTTGGCGGGATCCAGTCCCATCATGCGGGCGATGACGGCGTCCATGGCCACGGCATTGTCGGCGGCCAGAATCAGGCCGATGTCCCTCAGATCGGGGGATGCCGGGCCGTTGCCTTCCATGCCCACCACCGCATCCACGATGAACAGGTCCGGGGGACGCAGCCCGAATACATCCGCGATCACCTCGTGGAAACGCTCCGGGCCTCCGGCCAAACGATGCAGCACGGCCTTCTGGGCGCCGGGGAGGATGCCGTAGCTGTTCTTAATGGCTCCGGTCATGACGGTGAGCCCGTGGGTCTTGAATTTGGGCAGCGAAACGACCACGTCCGCCTCCAGAACCTCGCGGGATACCCCCACGCGTTCCATGAACTCGGAATTGAAATCCACCTTTACGGCATCATCGCCGATATTTTGGTAATACCCTTTGGCCGCTTCCATCAGCCCGGTCTTTTCAAAGCAGGCCTCATTGGCTCCGTAGTTGAATATCCCCGGGTTGTCCCCCACCACGAGGGCGGCGGGGCCCATCTCTTCCAGCTTGTCCACCACGGCCCTCAATACGGCGGGATGGGTGGTGACGGCCTCCTCCGGGGTGGCCCCGCGCAATACGTTGGGCTTGACCAGCACCCGTTTCCCGCGAACATCCACCGGTTGAATGAATATGGAATGTGAGCGCACGCAGGTGTTCAGCCGCACGCGTCGGCATTTAACCGCCAATCGGCGCAAAATGCAAGACGCAGGGAGCATGGCCATTTCTCATAAAGACCGGATAATACTTATTTTCGAATGATATACAGGATGTCACTGCATACGCAACAAGAAAAGACTTGGCAATCTATTTCCTTTAATATATAGGAATAACAATATGATATGGGGGAGACCAGGACGTCTGCCTCTCCCGGCACAGGGAACCCGGTGGTATGCTCGGGCTGAAAGTTTCCTTCGTTGGCAGGAGATATTAAAAAACTATAGAATCACTTGTTAGCATATATATTTCAGCAATTATTTACTGTTCAGAGGAGTAATCATGTCTATAAATGAAACTCTTACAAATATAGATAATCATACGATGTTT
>JAFDKD010000408.1 GCA_019307165.1 Deltaproteobacteria bacterium
CAGGTCTGTCGCATTGCCCTCGCATGGAGCCAGCGAAGGGAATCGAACCCCCGACCCACTGATTACAAATCAGTTGCTCTGCCATCTGAGCTACGCTGGCAAGTTAAAAAATCATAAAGTTTTATATTAATCCCAGCCAAATTCAATTACAAACCAAAAAAAGGACTATAATTTCGAGATATTTTCAATGAAATGAAATTTGCTCCGCTTTTCGCCCGTTTTCTTCGAAATTCAACCGAATTTATCTATTTTTAATTTATCTGAATTTTATATTATAATAATCAAATTTTTGAATTGCAATCCTTTTTTTCATCATCGCCGATTTTTTCCTCTTTTTTCCCTTTCCACTATTTCAATCGGTCGATGAATAAACACTTGAATCCTCGTTTTTGTTATGGTATCAGGAGTTTCATATTGAATACCGCCAACAGGTTTACAAAATTTTATAAGACATTGAGGAGGTAATAACATGGCAGCATTACTTGGTGGGTTCGTATCTCTTATTCTTGGCGTCATCGGGATCATCGTCTGGTGGGGTTTCTTTATCAAGGCGCTCTTGGCAGCGGTCCCGGCCATGCTGATTCTGGGGGGAGCACTCGCCGCATACCTGGGTTTTGAAGAACTCAGGGACAAACGGGCCGCCGAAAATTTCGACGATTCCAACGATCTCAAGCAGGAAGTCGAATCCCTCAAAGCCGAAGTCGAAGAGTTGAAAACCAAGCCCGACGAGACAGGCGCCGGCGAAAACAGCTGAAATTGATTCCGCAACCGTTATCGGCCTCCCCGGCAAAAACCGGATAAAGGGTATTTTCGGGGGAGGCCGATTTTAAGCCGGCGCCGCCTCAAGCGCGCTGAAGAAATAGTCCATCTCGAACCGCGCGGTTTCCGGTGAATCGGAACCGTGGACAACATTTTTCTCGATATCCGTTGCAAAATCACGCCGGATCGTCCCCTCCGCGGCCTCCTCGTAGTTGGTTGCTCCCATCAAACCGCGATATGCAGCAATCGCATCATCGCCCTCCAGTATCATGACCACGCAAGGGCCGGACGACATGAAATCCGTTACGCTTTCGTAAAACGGTCTCCCCTCATGCACTTTGTAAAACCCTTTGGCTTGGACCTTGCTCATTCGGATCATTTTAAGCGCCACAATTTTCAGGCCCGCCTTTTCGATGCGCTCAAGCACCGTACCGATGATATCCCTGCCCACACCGTCGGGCTTGATAATTCCCAGAGTTCTTTCCATCATGGGTCGCCTGTCTCCTGTCCCCTTCGATCCCCATCAAGGCGCCGTCTGCTGCGCTCGTCCACCTTTGGCCGATTGCCTTCCGGCCTGAGACGGCAAGCGCTCGCGCCTCCCCCCGCCTTCGCGGGGACATCCGACACCTTGCCGGGGGATCAAAAATCCTCAAAAAACACTCGGTGAGTGAAACACGATGTACGTAAAAAAGACGGCGGATTTGGATGCGCAACAATTGTATTGACCCCCGCCTTGCCCAACTGATATAGAGCCCTCTATTAGATTCCAAAAGCATGGATTTAGTCAAGATATTTTATTTCCCGGAACGCTTACCGCACCGGAAAGGATTAAAAATGGATCGAACCGCAACCGATAGAGAAAAAAACAGACCCGTAAGGATGGATACTAATCATGTCTTTCAGTTCAATTGCTCCCCGGGGGTTCCTTGTTTCACGCAGTGCTGCAGGGACGTCACCATCGTGCTGACGCCCTATGATGTCGTCAGGCTTAAAAACGCCTTGAAAATCAATTCGGAGGAATTTCTGGATCGACACACGATTATTCTGCCCAAGGAGACACGCTTGATCCCCATGGTGGTCCTGAAAATGAACGAGGATGACAACAAACGATGTCCCTTCGTTTCGGAACGGGGATGCTCGCTCTACGAAGACCGACCCTGGTCGTGCAGGATGTTTCCACTGGATATGAACGATGACGGGACCTTTTCATTTGTCGATGACAAGTCCCGCTGTAAAGGGCTGTTCCGAAAAGAAACCCAGAGGATTTCCGACTGGCTTGTGGAACAGGGGGTCCCCATATACGATGAGGTGAACGACCTCTTTACCCATGTCACCGCCCCCCTGCGGGCTCAGGACCTGGACATCGACAACCCGAAGATCTATCAGATGGTCTTCATGGCCCTTTACAACCTGGACAAATTTCGAAAATTCGTCTTTGAAAGCTCTTTTCTGGACCGCTTCGTCTTGGAGGACATCACCATCGAAAAACTGAAAAGAAACGATCTGGAATTGCTGAAATTTTCTTTTGACTGGATCAAGTTCGGGCTTCTCGGCCAAAAGACGCTGGTCGTAAAAACGCCCCCCGAGGCAGACAATGAAAACGCCGGCTAATCCTTCCGTCACTAACGCTTCTGTGGGAACAGGGAATCGGGTCGACGACATGGAACCCCCCGACGGCGATGCCCGGTTTCTCCCTTTGACGGGGAAAAACTTCCGCTTTCGGTGCCACCGGGACATCGCCTGTTTCAACCGTTGCTGCGCGGCCCTCCGCCTAATTCTGACCCCTTACGACATCCTGCGGTTGAAGCGGCGTCTTTCGCTGCCGTCGTACCGATTTCTGGACCGTTATACCACAACGGTCACGGATCTCGACAACCGGTTTCCCAGGGTGAGACTCCGGATGGATGACAATGCGGGAAAGACCTGCCCGTTTGTCACCCCCGGTGGGTGCGCTGTCTATGAGGACCGTCCGGGCGCCTGCCGAATCTATCCCCTGGGCCGGGCATCAGCGTCGTCGCCCGGGCGGGAGGACGCCAATGAAAAGTTTTTCGTGGTAAAAGAATCCCATTGCATGGGATTTCAAGAAGACCGGGAGTGGACCCTGAAAGAATGGTTGGAGCACGAAGGGGCAGCCGAATACAATGCCATGAACGACCGGTGGCTGAATATTATCACATCGTCCAAGAGGCTCGGGGAAGGGGACCTCATCCGCAAGCACCAGATGTTTTTCATGGCCTCGTACAATCTGGACAGGTTCAGGGCGTTTTTGTTCGGAAGCCGTTTTTTTGATCGATTTGACGTAACGCCGGAACGGAAGAAGCAGTTGCAAGACGATGATGTGGAGCTAATGAAATTCGCCATTGAATGGCTTCAATTCAGCCTGTTCGGGGAGAAAACCATGGAACTTATAGGTTGAGGGGAATACGTTGCAGAAGGTTAGAAGAACACTTCGCTTTTTGTTGGAAGCCAATTAGGTGTCAGGTCTAAACTTCCGAACGTCGACTTATTTCCGCTGATAACCGAAATCCGAACTTCCCTCCAAACTTAGTTATCCTTCTTCACCCTGGACCCAATATACCCTTTCCGCTCGCAGATAAGGGCGTCGATTTCGGCGCTTTTCCTGCTCATGAATGCCAGAATCCGGTCGGACTTCGACTTCAGCGCCAGACGGTCCTGACCTTCGATATGCCTTCCTTCGATCAACAGGTCGTTCTCGAAGAGATACGCCACAATACAATCGTCGGCATCCAATTCCACCTGGAACTCTTTCCGGAGATAATCCAGCCAGTAACCGAACTCGCGCGGGTGCTCCAGGTGCTCCACGGGGATACCGAGGTCGAAGCCCAGCGGCTTCGATAAACCGGGGATCAGGTGCGATCCCGCCAGGTAATCCAGCGCATGGGCCAACTGGTGTACCAGGGTGCTGTCTTCCACTTTCGGAGAAATGCCGATGTACAGGTTGTCCGGGTCGCTTTTTCTTGTCTTCAGCACATTGACAAAGACACCGCCCGAATGCCCCGCAAGGTCCTCGCTGTGCCGACGGCCGAACATGTCAAGATCGCTGTAGGCCTTGAGGTCGATAAACTTGACCCCGAGGTCGCTTCCGGTGAGCTTTTTGATATCCAATTGTGCCAGTATCTCGCGGGATCGTCCGTACTCCACCGCCGGAAGCGAGGTGATTCGGGCGCTCATGTCAAAAGAAAGTTCATCCGATCCGCCCGCAAAAATATCGTCCTCACTGCCCATATGGCATTTTTTGAATTTTTTTCCGCTGCCGCATGGGCAGGGGTCGTTTCGGCCTATCTTTTCCATAACACTCCGGACGTCGGCCGGCTGCGCCGGCCGCCTGTCGTAAGTTGTTTGTTGTCAGCTGTGAGTTTCGGGTTGCG